>CAYGUD010000161.1:0-5772 GCA_964352865.1 uncultured Hyphomonas sp. | reverse complement strand
CCGCCGCCGCCACACGCAGTCAGGCTAACAGTCAGTGCAATTGCTGCACTTTGTGCCAGCAACGTGAACTTACGCGATCTCATCCCGATACTCCTTCTGAGTACTCACACGATGGCATTCAGGGCCACCGCAGCGGTATATGTCTAATTAACCCGCGGGCGGCCACTTACATTGGATTAACCAATTTGAACACAGGTTTATCCACAGCTCGAGAAATGAGCGAATCGTGGCCAGCACTATGGCTCGGATCAGCTGTATTCATTGCGATTCGCACGGAATCGCATTGGCTGCAATTTGGCTAACATGAGCGAAATTTAATGTGTAAACCTTCATGAAAACAGTGTTTTGAGCTGCTTTTTGTGCCGCGATGACCTGTCGGATAGACAAAATGGTGTTGTCGTGGTCAAAGCGGCGAAAGCTTCAACACCATCATTCCATCGGAGAATAAAGCCATGGCTAAAGGTCTAGTTACGCTATTTGGCGGGTCCGGATTCATTGGCAGATATGCAGCGCGAACCCTGGTAAAAGCCGGGTATCGCGTCCGTGTGGCGGTTCGCCGTCCGCATTTGGCCGGGGATGTTCGGCTGGCGGGTGCGCCGGGTTGGGTTGATATTGTGCAGGCCAATGTGCGCCACAAAGGATCTGTCGAAGCCGCAATTCAAGATGCGGACGCCGTCGTGAATCTGGTCGGTCTGCTGTATGAAAAGGGCCCGCAGAATTTCGAGGCCACACAGCGAGATGGTGCGATCAATGTCGCACAAGCATGCGCCAAAGCCGGCATCAAACGCTTCGTTCACCTCTCTGCGATTGGTGCTGATTTGGCCGCCGATGCCGATTATGCTGAGACCAAGGGTGAAGCAGAGGCCGCAATTCACGAGATCTTGCCTGACGCAACGATTTTGCGGCCATCAGTCGTGTTTGGTCCGGAAGACGACTTCCTTAATCGCTTTGCTGCGCTGGCATCGCATCCGATATCTACAATTGCGCCTTTCTTGCCTGCGATTGGCGGCGGCGCGACCAAAATACAGCCAGTCTATGCGGGTGATGTTGCTGAAGCGATTGCCAATGCTGTGCAATCAGAGAAAACGGGCGGCAAGATCTATGAACTTGGCGGGCCGACCGTCTACAGCTTTTCCGAGCTGTATGATTTCATTGGTAAAACCATAGACCGCAAGCGTTACGCCTTGCCGCTGCCTTTCTTTATCGCGAAGCCGCTTGGATTGGCATTTGGCACCTTGTTTCGCTATGTCTGGCCATTGTCCTCTGGAATCCTTGGGGCGCCCCCGATCACCGGCAATCAAGTCGAACTGCTGAAGACCGACAATATCGTCGCTGATGATGCACTGACGCTGTCTGATCTGGGCGTTACACAGCTTGAGAGCATTGAGGCGATTGCGCCGAGTTATTTGTACCGGTTCAGACCCTACGGTCAGTACCATCAGAAAAACGAGAGCGCCTAAACGCTGGCAGTGCCGCAAATTCAGGCAAAAAGGCATGGAACCTGCATCCGCGCCTCAGGACAAATGTATATGTTGCTTGCGCTGTGCGAGGCCGTTGCCGTAAGGGCAGGCCTTTAATGGCCAGTGTTAAGCGAATGTGGGAGTTAGGGACCAGGACATGCGGCACGATCCAATCACCAAGGATACCTGGCCGGAAGCAGTCGGTCTGCTGTGCGAAGGGTTTGCCAAAACCGAGCCGGAATTCTGGAATAGTGGATTGGAGCGCTGGTCAAAGCTCGTCGACGATCCGTTTTCAGACCCGCTCGGATATATTACCCGCGACAAGAATGATCAGGGTCAGGCGATCCTGTTGACATTCCATAGTCCCGTTCGCTCACCTGAATTCGGGCAGGCGGTGAATTGCTCATCCTGGTATGTGCGCGATCGCTACCGCATGTTCGCGCCGTCTATGTTGAACAAGATTTGCGGCGAAGATGGCAAGACGTATACGGATTTCACACCGATTGAATCAGTTGAGACAATGTTGCTGAAAACCGGCTATCGCTCACTCAATTTTCGCCATGCCGTATTCTCGTTACATGTTTTGAGTGTGCTGCCATCGCTGCGCGTGCTCGGACAGGCGGAAGCTCTGGAGCAGGCCAGGGATACCCGGCTCAGCGATCGTACGCTGGCAGATCATGCCGGGATAGGGTGTCTCGTCTTCGGGATCGAAACAGACACAGGAATATCGCCTGTCGTGCTCCGGTTAATCACGAGAAAACGCGTTCTGCGATCGGCGGAGATCCTGTACGCTGCAGACACCAGTTTGCTGGTCCAGGCTTTGCCCGGAATCGCGCGCAAATTGCTGCTGCGCGGGGTCACGCTCATCGAGTGCACTTTGCCTGAAAGCACTGAAGTTGAGCTGCCGTATCGCGATCGCGGAAAACGGGCCCGATATGTGAAAGGGCCTTGGCCTGAGGATTGCATTGACTACCTGTACTCAGAGATGCCGATCCTCGGTGTGTAAGAGACGGTTTCGAATTATTACTTATTACAGAATGCGCATCAAATGGAGATCGTCATGACGAAAACCGACACCTTGTCAAAAGACCTGATCGTCAAGGAAACATCAGAGTTTATTCAGGAAAGATTTCCCGCCTTTAACGGCGTCGACGTCGATGGCGAAACGCCGCTGCTCGACAATGGCGAAATCGATTCACTCGGTATTCTGGATCTGATGAACTTCCTTGAAGAGCGGTTTAGCATCGAGATGACGGATGACGACTTCCTGCCCGACTATTTCGAGTCTCTGAACACGCTCTCTGAACTGGTTATTTCCAAGGCCTGACTATGACTCCCTATCTCACACATCACCTCCTCTGGCATGGCCAACCCGGCGATAAAGTTGCGCTGGTTCAGAATGAAACAGAGATTGATTATTCCGCGTTTCGCCAGAAGACAGCAGCACTGGCTGCTATCCTTCAGGCGAAGGGCCTGAAGCCAGGTGATCGGTGTGCGATTTATTTGCCGAAAGAACTGTCAGAATGCTGGTCGATTTTTGCGGTGAGCGCCGCTGGCGGCGTTTTTGTCCCGATCAATCTGCTATTGAAAGCCAATCAGGTCCGGCACATTCTCGATGATAGCGAGGCGCGTGTGCTGATTACCAGCAAAGCGAAATTCGCGACCATCGCCGACGATCTTGGTGATCTGGGCGGATGTGAGTTGGTTTTCCTTGATGATCTGGATCTCGATCAACCCATATCGCGACCGGATGATGTACAGCTCGGTGAAGACCTGGCTGCCATCCTTTACACGTCGGGCTCAACGGGCCGTCCAAAAGGCGTGATGATTTCGCACCGTAACATGCTGGCCGGATCGCGGATTGTGTCGAACTATCTCAGCATCACATCTGATGACCGCCTCGCGGCGGTGCTGCCATTCAGCTTTGATTATGGCCTGAACCAGATGGTTTCGAGTGTTGAGCAAGGCGCCTGTCTGGTCCTGGTCAGTTTTCGGTTTGGCGAAGACATTGTCAAAGCGATCCGCAAACATGAGATTACCGGCCTGGCCGGCGTTCCAACTGTGTGGGCAATCCTGATTGGCAGCGCCCCGTCTTTGAAAGAGACGCCGCCGCCCAGCTTGCGCTATATTACCAATTCTGGCGGCGCGGTTCCGACCAAAACGGTTGAGCAGCTGCAAGTCTTGCTGCCGCAAACAGAAATTTTCCTGATGTATGGACTGACCGAAGCCTTCCGGTCGACATATCTGCCGCCGGAGCAACTGACTATCCGCCCGAATTCCATTGGCAAAGCCATTCCAGAATGCGAAATGATGGTCGTCAAAGACAATGGCGAGCTGGCAAAAGCTGGCGAAACCGGCATCCTCGTGCATCGCGGCCCAACCGTATCCATGGGATATTGGAAGCGTCCAGATGCCACCGCCAAAGTCATCCGCCCAAATCCGCTGAAGCAAGACGATACCGGGGTCGACCTGGTCTGCTATTCCGGCGATCTGGTGCGCATTGATGAAGAAGGCTTTCTGTATTTTGTCGGCCGCAATGATGCGATGATCAAGTCTTCAGGCTATCGGATTAGTCCAAGCGATGTCGAAGAGGCATTGATGGCCACAGGCCATTTCGCGCAAGCCGCTGTGATTGGCATCCCCGATCCAACCATTGGCAAGCGCGTTCACGCGATTGTGGTTGCAAAGGATGGCGGCGAGATTGATACGCGCGCCATTCTCCAACAACTCGGGCAGGATTTGCCAAATTATATGGTGCCGCGGCAAATCGAGGTCTTGGACGCATTGCCCAAAACGCCGAACGGCAAAGTCAATGTTAAGCAGCTCGCGGCTGAGCGCGCTTAAGCGAATAAGAGAGTAGATTATGGCGTTAGATCAACAATCCGCAGCAATACATGGCTCTGACCTGGCGGCTTCGGTCGTCGCTGAGCACTGGGATGTTCGCGAAGGTGTTTTGGACGTCGAAGGCCATTTGCTGACCGATCTGGTGGCAGAATATGGCAGCCCGCTATACGTCTATAGCGCCGCGCGCATGCGTGATCGTTTGCAGCAGCTTCGGATGGCTCTGGGCGCTCGATTTGACGTCTTCTTTTCAGTCAAAGCCAATCCCAATCCCGCTATTCTGAAGCTGTTCGTAGCCGAAGGCGCCGGCCTGGAGATTGCCTCAGCCGCGGAATATATCCGCGCTCGAAAAGCCGGCGCCGAGCCACAGCGGATCCTGTTTGCGGGCCCCGGCAAAACCTATGAAGAACTCGATTTCGTGATCGAAAACGGAATCGGCGAAATCCATATCGAATCCTTCGAAGAAATCGACCACCTCGCAGAGCTGACTCAAAAGCATGGTGTCACACTGAATGTCTCCGTCCGCGTCAATCCGGCGGCAGAAGCTCAAGGCGGCGCGATGCGCATGGGCGGGGGGCCGGCGGCCTTTGGTCTTGATGAAGCGCTGATGGAGCAAGTCGTGCCGCTGATCCAGGCGGTTCCGTCGCTTAATCTGCACGGGCTGCATTTGTTCGCAGGAACACAAATTCTGAACGCGGAAACCCTGATCACACAATGGTCAGTTGGGTTACAAATCGCCAAACGACTGATTGGCCTTGGCGTTGAGCTGAAGACGCTGGACTTTGGGGGCGGTTTGGGCGTGCCCTACGTCGCCTCAGACAAACGCCTGGATCTCAGTCAAGTCGCAACTGGCGTTATGTCTCTCCTCGAACAGATCGACCAGGACGCAGACCTCGCGCCGTTGAACCTGATGGTTGAGCCTGGGCGATTTCTGGCCGGTCCTGGCGGGCTCTATGCTGCACGCGTGACCAGTGTCAAAGAATCCTATGGTGAGGTTTTTGCCATCACCGATGGCGGTATGCACCATCATTTGGCGGCGTCCGGCAATCTCGGACAGGTTCTTAAAAAGGATTATCCTGTTGTTCTTGCCAATCGCTTGAACGACACCGGCGATACGCCTCAAAAAGTTGTTGGCCCGCTGTGCACACCGCTGGACACCTATGGCCGCAAAACTGTTCTGCCGCGTCCGAATGTCGGTGATCTCATGGCGATCCTGCAATCCGGTGCCTATGGTCTTAGCGCCAGCCCAGTTGGCTTTTTGAGCCACGCAATGCCAGCAGAAATTCTAGTGGATGGTGAAGCTGTGACGGTTATTCGACCAAAAGGCACATTCGAAAATCCACTGACGCAGCTGCCATAAAAAACGGCCCGCGTCTGAACGCGAGCCGTTTCATTGTCAGTATTTCGATCTATTCCAGCTGCCCGTCTTCGTCTTTGCGGATATGCTTTTTGACGATGATTTCGACGTTTT
>CAYGUD010000160.1:1271-5805 GCA_964352865.1 uncultured Hyphomonas sp. | reverse complement strand
GTTCATGCCACTGCGAAAAGCGCTGACCGGCATGGAGCGCGGTCCAAGCGTCGGCGATATGTTGGTCCTGATGGGACGAGAGCGAGCTCTTGCGCGTCTGGGTTAAGTCTCTGATTTGCGGATCACGCGGACGAATGGATCGCAGTGATGGGTGATCTTGACCCAAAAGACTGGGGCGCATTTAAAGACGCGCTTGATACTGTGTTGAAGGCCGCGATCGAAAAACTGCAAACCGCAGATCAAAGCCGCGTCTGGACCCCGCCGCCAGACGCGCTGAAACAGAGCTTGGTTGAACCAATCCCGGCATCCGGCTTGCCTCTGGATATACTCACGCAGCGTTTGGTCGAGCTGCTGCCTTACGGCGTCGGCAACACGCATCCGCGCTTTTTTGGCTGGGTGCATGGTGCCGGAGCCCCGGGAAACCTGCTCGCGGAAATCATCGGTGCGGCGATGAACGCCAATTGCGGCGGCCGGGATCATATTGCCATCTATATCGAACGCCAGGTGATCGACTGGTGCAGGTCCTTGTTCGATCTCCCAGAACATTCGAGTGGCCTGATCGTTTCGGGGACCTCCATGGCGACCATCATTGCAGTCAAAACAGCGCGCGACGCAGCCCTGGACTATGCCAGCCGAGCTCACGGCGTCGGACAAGCGAAACTGACCGGATATGTTTCGGCTGAGGCGCATAGCTGCCTGGCCCGCGCTTTCGATATGGTTGGTCTCGGGACAGAAGCGTTGCGAGTCATTCCGGTCAACGCGGCGTTTCAAATCGATAGGCAAGCGCTCGCCGATCAAGTGCAAACCGACCGGAAAAACGGTTACCAGCCGTTCTTTCTGGCGGGAACGGCCGGTACCGTGAATACAGGCGCCATAGATGATTTGGCGGGCCTCGCGGCTTTCGCAGAAACAGAGAAGCTCTGGTTTCATATCGACGGTGCGTTTGGCGCCAGTGCCATCACCAGTCCCAACATCGCGCCGCGCCTTGAGGGCATACAACAGGCCGACTCGATAGCGTTTGATTTTCACAAATGGATGCATGTGAATTATGCCGCCGGCTGCGTTCTGATCCGAGAGGGCGCCTTGCATCGCCAGGCTTTTGCCAGTCGTCCGGACTATCTCGCAGTCGGCGGCGAAGCGCTTGCGGGCGGTGAGCCATGGCCAGTCGATTTCGGGCCAGATCTATCGCGCGGCTTCAATGCCTTGAAAGTCTGGGCGCACCTGCTTGAGCACGGAACAGACAAAATTGGCGGCTCGATTTCAAACAATTGCCTTCAGGCCGCGTATCTGGGTGAGCGCATCCATGCCAAGCCTGATTTCGAGTTGCTCGCCCCTGTCTCACTGAATATTTGTTGCTTCAGATACATCCGCGCTCATGCCTCAGAGGCTGAGCTGGATGAGATCAACACACAATGGGTCGCGCGTTTGCAAGTTGAAGGCATCGCGGCGCCGTCAATGACGCGAATTCATGGACGTCAGGCGATCCGTGTGAACATCACCAATCACCGCACACGGCGCGAGGATTTGGACATTCTACTTGCGGCGTTGGACCGCTACGCCGCAGAAAATGCCTGAGGTGCGAGCTCTAGAGGCCGAGGCCCATTCCGCTCAATGAGCGACCAAGCTCGCCGCGTTTGGCCATTCGGCTCATTTCGCCCATGAGGCGTTTTTTGGTGTCCTGAGGCAGACCCTGCACACCGGCAATCACTTCATTGGAAAGATCGCAGATATTCAGTGTGGCGAAGGCGCGTTTCTGCTGCGCCGGAGGCATGGATTGTATGCGCATTGCATTGGCCACTTTTGAGTTGGCCATCATGCGCATCATCAGAGCCTGGAACGCCTGCTCGTCTTTGGAAGTCAACCGGCCGTAATTGTTCGGCGATTTGCGACCGTCTTCAATGCCTTCCAGCAAAACCTGATTTAGCTCCAAAGCGAACTTATATCCAGCGGAATCATAGTCCAGCAAAGCCAGGATTTCTGTCAGTTCCGTGTCGGAAACACTCGTCGCTAGTGCTTCATAGTGGGAGATTTGGCAAAATTTTGGGGCGTGTGCGGAGAGGCGGGTCAGTCCGGTTTTCGTGACATTCAGGACCTTATCGAAATACTTCACGTCCGCTTTGAAAAAGACATCTTGAGCGTTTTCGAGATCATCCTCCACTGCACCGAGCACGAGCAGTGCCAAATCGTTCTTGTCGGCACCGGATGCAATTGCCGTTTCGGCCTGCTTGTGCAGATCTCGTGCGGCTGCCGGCGCCACGCGTTGTAAAACGGTTAGATAAGCAACGGTCCGATCATCGTTCAATTCCAAGGCAAGCGGTGTCGCGCTGACAGATTGCAGCGCTGCCCCCGGTTTCGATCCGCTGGGCCACAATACGATCGCAAGAAACAGAATGGCTGCGAGCGCGAGAACTGAGACGACAATAAGGTTCTCGGAAGAGATACCTGAGCTTTTTGTAGAATATCTGACCATGGTTCAGTATACAGCCTTGCTATTACTTCCCCATTTGTGCATGTTCGGCGATAAAAGTTATGCGATTATGAATTTGCCTTGCTTTTTTTGCGAGATTCCGACGCGGTTTGGTGACTTTACTCGCCGAGTTTTACAACGCGGTCGCAAAGCGCCTGGATTGCCGCTTCCGGTGTTTGTTCATGCACAAGTGCCGCGCGGAACACTTCTGGCGTAAATTTGCCGTCAATAATGTGATCCATGAGCTCAAAGAACGGCGCCCAAAACCCGTCCTCGTCGAGAAATGCCATTGGCTTCGCGTGCAGGCCCAGACGTGCCCAACTGAGCATTTCGACGGCCTCTTCCAGAGTACCAATGCCGCCTGGCAGGACAATAAAGGCATCGCTCTCGTCAAACATGCGTTGTTTGCGCGTGTGCATGTCTTCGACAATTTCGTGCGGTACGTCTTCAAAGATGCGCTCTTTTTGAAGCAGGAAACGCGGCATGATGCCGAGCACGTCGCCGCCATCAGAATGCGCCGCGCTGGCACAGGCGCCCATCAGGCCAACCCCGCCGCCGCCATAGACCAGGCGGATATCGCGTTGTGCCAGTGTCCGGCCAAGGTCCTGCGCCAGCCGCAAATATTCTGGCTTCACGTCATTCGACGAGCCGCAATACACACAAATAGATTTCAAATCGCCCATAAATCCTGCCTCTGAATCAAACCGTTGAAGCCTTAAATGATGTTTCTTGCAAAAACCACAACAAAGCGCCGCAAGCGCAGATTTCGCGGGAGCGAGTAGCCGGAGAAGAGGGCACGCGATCTAATTGCGACTGATTGTCATTTCCATGTAAGTTGCGATTGATTTTCATTTACGACTGAAATAGACCCGCTGCGTACAGAGTTCAAAGGACCCTCCGTAAATGTCTCGTTTTCCCTCGCGCCTGCTTGGCACCGCCGCCCTTTCCATGATTCTGGTAAGCCAGGCTGCAACAGCGCAGGATGCGGACGCCGCATCAGATAGCGACTATGTCCAGGACGCGGTGGTTGTCGTTGGGCAGTATCTTTATGCGGACCAGGTCAATGCACTGAAATCGCCGACGCCGATTATTGATGTCCCGCAAAGCCTCAGCATTGTGACGGCTGATCAGATCCTGGCTCAGGGGTTTGATAGTATTGGTGATATCATCAATTACACGCCTGGCGTCAGCACCTCCCAAGGGGAAGGACACCGAGATGCTGTTGTGTTCCGCGGCGTTCGCTCTACGGCAGACTTCTTTATCGATGGCGTTCGCGATGATGTGCAATATTACCGCCCGCTCTATAATCTCGAACAAGTCGAAGTGTTGCGCGGTCCAAACGCGCTATTATTCGGTCGTGGCGGCACCGGCGGCATCCTCAACCGGGTGACCAAAAAGGCGCAGATTGGTGAAGCGTTTACGGGCTATCAGGCCAGCGTCGACTCGTTCGGCGCGTATGGCCTGCAAATCGATAGCAATTTCGAGATTAGCGACGCCGGCGCGTTCCGAATTAACGCGATGTATGACGGACTCGAAAATCATCGCGATTTCTACGATGGCGATCAGATCGGTATCAATCCGACGGCGCGGTTCGAACTGAGCCCAAAAACAACATTGGATCTGTCTTATGAATATGCAGACCATGAGCGATTTATCGATCGCGGTATTCCAACCGGCACCAATGGCGAGCCCGTCGAAGCGTTCGAAGATATTGTCTTTGGCGACCCGGAATTGAATACGGCGGAACTTGAGGCGCATCTCTTACGGGCTATGCTGCAGCATAATTTTTCAGACAATCTGAAAGGCCGTTTCAGCGCCTTTTACGGTGATTATGACAAACTGTATCAGAACTTCTATGCCGCCAGTTTTGACCCTGTGACCAATATTGTTGGGATTGATGGCTATATAGACACAACCCAGCGCCAGAACTTGATTCTCTCAGGCGATTTGATTGGCCAGTTCGAAACCGGCGCCATCGGCCATACAATTGTCGCTGGCGCTGAGTTTATCGACACGACGAATGACAATGACCGTTTCAATCCGGTTTGGTCCGGGTCGAATGATGAT
>CAYGUD010000160.1:0-1171 GCA_964352865.1 uncultured Hyphomonas sp. | reverse complement strand
CCGCTGAGCTTTCGCGGCGGGACGGGCGTAAACGCCGATGGATTCGCCACGGCATTGGCCTTCTCTGATTTGAATGATGACACATCGGCATCGGTCGAAGTGTTTTCCGCCTACGTGCAGGATGAAATCGAAATCTCTGATCAGCTCGATATCATTATTGGGGCACGCTTCGACAGTTTCGAAATTTCAGTCGATAATCTCGATCCGAGCAATCTGGAGACCCGGTCCCGCTCCGATGAAGAAATATCGCCGCGGTTTGGCCTGGTCTACAAGCCGATGGAGAATATCTCCTTCTATGGTAGCTACTCAGAGTCTTTCCTGCCGCGTTCTGGCGAACAGTTCGTCAATATCAATGGCGACAATGATCGCCTCGATCCCAACACGTTCAGCAATCTCGAGGCAGGTGTGAAATGGGATATTGTGCCCGGTCTCAGCTGGACCGCAGCCGTGTTCGAAATTGAGCAGGACTCCCCGGTTGTTTCGGACACTGATGCCAGCACATTCGATGTTCTTGAAACCACAATCGAAGGCTTCGAAACACAGCTTCAGGGTCAGGTCACGGAGCAATGGTATGTGTCGGCGGGCTATAGCTATCTCGATGGAACCCAGGCTAATGGCACGCTGCGCCCAAGAGAATTGCCGGAGAACATGTTCTCTTTGTGGAATACATTCCAGGCGACGGACAGGATCGGTCTTGGGCTGGGCTTTACCTATCAGGATGAGAGCTTCATCAATAATAGCAATAGCGCCGTCCTGCCGAGCTATACGCGCGTTGATGCCGCGGCCTATTACGACATCTCCGAAGACCTTCGGATTCAGCTCAATGTTGAGAATCTGACGGATGAGGTTTACTTCCCGAACGCGCACAGCACGCATCAGGCCAGTGTCGGGGCGCCGCTAAATGCGCGGGTCACTCTGACCGGTCGTTTCTAAGGGTCTGGTCACCTGCATGAGAGATTAGCCGATCGCTGGTCGGCATATTCTTTCATCAAAACCCCTATGCATATCTCATGGCTCGTCCCATATGGCGGGATATGAGTGCTCAAACACAAACTGCGGATCCGGATACGATTGAAAGCGCTGATGGCGGCATTGGCGTCTCGATTGGTCGTATTCTCAAACTGCTTGCCCGCCCCGAACTCAGCAAATGGCGTCCCGTCATGGTGCTGGC
>CAYGUD010000159.1:3190-5807 GCA_964352865.1 uncultured Hyphomonas sp. | reverse complement strand
CAGAGATTGGGGCGCCGCGGCGCCCCGACCTGTTTAGTTACAATTACATGGTGCGCCGATATTCAGGACGACCAGGCTTGCACGGACTGTCTCATAGCGTGTCGCGTTGGTGACAGTTTCTGTTTTCGGGTTCATTTTGCGAACTTCAATCGGCTGCACAATTGTGCGGACCACTGGCTGATAGATATCGCGTTGTGTGATTTCTTCGAAATATGTCTCGGAATTTTCTTCCTGATATTCCTCAGTCAGCTGCGGGATGTAGTTCACAACCGTCTGCGGGATTGCAACCGCTTCGGTTTTCCCTGCCAGCGTTTCAGTCTCATAACGTGTTGCCCGTGTTTCAGTTTCGGTGCGACCCTGAAGCACTTCGTTTACAACCGGCTGAATGGTGGTGACGACAACCGGTTGGATAATGTTGCGCGTAACATTGTCGATATAGACGTCTTCAACTTCGAGAACCGTCCGCTCGCTGACGCGCGGGGTGATATTCTCGATGATTTGCGGCGCATCTTCTGTTTCGACACGCAATGGAAGGCGTTCTTCCTCGTAGCGCGTTGCTTGTGTAATGCTCTCGGTTCGGCCACGCAGGATCTGGCGCTCAATTGGCTGGATCGTTGTGATCGTTTTCGGCTGATAGATGTTCCGCGTTGCGATGTAAGGAACCATTTTCTCAGTGTACTGGTCCTCGGTCACAGTCGTGACTTCATCCGTGACGTTCTCAATCGTTGCCGGAATAGCGACTGAGTTGCGCTGCACAGGCGCCGTTTGGGTCTCATAACGGATTTCGTTGGTAATGGTTTCCGTCACAGGACGAATGATCCGGCGCTGGACAGGCACGACTGTGGTCCGCTCGACCGGCTGAATAATCTCGCGGCGCGTGACCACATCATAATAAGTCTCGGTGACTTCATCACGTGTTTCAGTCGTTACTTGTGGAATATAGTTTTCAACAACCGCCGGAACGTCGTCGCGGACATATTGTGTGTCGAGGCGGCGTGTCTCATAGACGCGATCTTCAGTGATATCCTCAACCGAACCCTGCAGAACTTCGCGAGTGATCGGTTGGATCAATGTGCGCTGAACCGGCTGCGTAATCTCGCGGCGGGTGACAGCGTCAACATATTCAGTTGTTTCTTCAATCTCTGTGCGGGTCTCGATCTGTTCATCGATATTCTCGCAGCACATGATGGTTTCGATCGCCGTTTCAGAGCCGCCCATATAGCGGACATCTGTATTGGCTGAATTTGCGCCAGACTGAGAGATGATGTTGCGGATCTCTTCGTCCGTCAGCACGCGGTCAGCGGTGGTTGCACCTGCGGCAGCATAGCGCTCGCCTGCTGCCTGGCCGTCCCAGCTGGTTTTATCGCCATCGGCAAAAGCTGTCGCCGGGAGCAGTATTGCTGCCGCTGCACCGATCATAATCGACTTCGTTAGTTTCATAGTTATACCCCTTTTCAAGCAGCCCACTCAGCTACCCGTTATTAACGCCATCCCGATGTCCCGTTTGATTTCGGGACATTTGGATAACTGTACGCAAAGCTTGCGCCACTTATTTCGTATAAAAAACGAAATCGGAGAATCCAATCGGATTCACCCAACACGAGAGAAAACTACTGCTATTTTAGGTGCTTAGAGTCGAAGTTGAGACCTCGGACGGTTGGCGAGATCGGCTCGATTCTGCGAATTTCGATACAAAAAACCCCGCTCACCGAGCGGGGTTTCTACAGACCTGGGTCTGAATAGAAAACTATGCTTCTGCGTCACCCTCTGGGGCGGCATCTGCAGCAGCTGCTTCAGCTTCAGCTGCGGCGGCGGCCGCAGCTTCGTCCGCAGCTTTTGCCTTCGCACTCGCTTCGCGCTCTTTAGCAGCTTCTTCACGGCGGCTGACTTTTGCAGCATCGCGCTGACGACGAAGTTCTGTCTTGGTCGTGGTGATCTCAGTTGTTTCGATACCGTGCCCGGTTGTCCGCTCGGCGATACGGGCCGATTTACCGCGGCGATCACGCAGATAGTAAAGCTTGGCACGACGAACGTGGCCTTTACGCTTAACTTCAATGCTTTCGATCATCGGGGATACGACGGGGAAAACCCGCTCAACACCTTCACCGAAAGAAATCTTCCGAACGGTAAAGTTCTCGTTGAGGCCGCCTCCTGAGCGCGCAATACACACGCCTTCATAACGCTGAACGCGCTCACGGTCGCCTTCTTTGATGCGCACGTTTACCGATATCGTATCACCTGGCGAAAATTCTGGTATGGTTTTGCCAGCAGTGACGCGGGCAACTTCTTCAGCTTCAAGCTGTTCAATCATGTTCATCGTCCGTCTCCGACGCTCGCAAATTTGGTCCATTTCGGAAAGGAGCCCATAAATCGGGTCGGCGCGTTTTTGTCAATGCCTGACTCTGCTGATTCCTCCATTCCATGACAGCTTTATGGTCTCCGGACAAAAGCACATCCGGCGTGGGCCGGTTTTCCCACATTCGTGGCAGGGTAAATTGCGGGTATTCGAGCAAGCCGTCACTGAAACTTTCATCTTCGACTGAGGCGAGATTTCCAGCCACACCTGGGATCAGACGCAATGTCGCTTCGAGCATGGCCATGGCCGCGCCTTCGCCCC
>CAYGUD010000159.1:0-3180 GCA_964352865.1 uncultured Hyphomonas sp. | reverse complement strand
CAATAACCCGTTGATCGAGCCCTTCAAACCGGCCACAGAAAAACACCAGTCCTGGCCCCTTTGACCAATCTTCTGCCAGGGCTTGTGTAAACGGCACCCCGCGCGGGCTCGGATAGATCAGCGGTCGGTCATCATCAGGCAAACTATCAATCGCCGCAGCCGCGACATCGGGCCGGAGCACCAGGCCGGCGCCGCCACCAGCTGGCTTCTCGTCAACCTGGCGATGCTTGCCTAAGCCAAACTCGCGCAATTGTACTTTTTCGAGCGACCACAGGTCGTCTCGCCTGGCTCGGTCCAATATTGAGACCCCGAGTGGCCCTGGAAACGAGTCTGGATAGAGCGTGATCATGGTCGCTGCGAACGTCATTACGGGCCCACTGACAATGCCAGCACACGTGAAATGACAGCGCGCGGCAATTTCGCTTGGTCATGCAACTCAGTCATTGCGACATCGATTTTTCGCAAGGCAGTCTTACTGGTTGCACCTGGCTTGTCGAGGACGCCCTCACGCATCAGAGCCGCGCAAACATCTGGTGACGCAATCCAGGCATCATATCCTGCGAAACGGAGATAATATTGCGCTGTCGCGCCGCCCAATCTCGACCCATGCTTATGCAAGAAGGCCAGCAGCCCCGCCTGATCATCGGCAGGCCATTGCTGCAGAAACGCACCAAAGCTGCCATACTCCCTGGCGACATCGATCATCATCTGCGCATTGGCGATGGTTGCCGTGATTTTCTGTCCGTTTCGGACAATCGCTTTATCCGACAATAGACGATCAACATCTTCATCGGCATAGAAACCAACGCGATTTGGCTGAAAGCCTTCAAACGCGGCTTCGACGCCCGGCCATTTCTGGCGAATGACTTTCCAGCTAAACCCAGCGCTGAACACAGCTTTAGCCATTTCCGACAAATGCCGGTCATCACCAATCTTGCTCAGATCTGCAACAGCATGATCGTTCGCGGCCATGCTGAGCACGTGCTTTGAGGACCCATGATGCTGCGCCGCAAAATCGAGAATTTCTGCGAAACTGCGCACGTTATTCGTCTCGCTCTTCGCGCATTGGCAGGATTTTCAGGCCCGTAATCTGATTGCGACTCTTGCGAGCAATGTCAAAGCGATAGCCATAGAATGCAAACCGTTGACCAGGCTCCGGAATAGTCTGGGCTTCATGGATGACCAGACCCGCAATTGTCACCGCTTCTTCGTCCGGAAGCTCCCAGCCCATTGCCCGGTTCAGATCGCGGATCGTGACACCGCCTTCGACATAGACCGAACCATCAGATTGCGGTCGGACCCCGCGTACAACCACGTCATACTCATCGCGAATATCACCGACGATTTCCTCAAGAATATCCTCGAGCGTGACCAGGCCCTGCAGGGCCCCATACTCGTCGACAACCAAAGCAAAATGGCTGCGCTTTTTCAAAAACAAGTCGAGTTGATCTTCAACTGCAGTGGTCTCCGGAATGAACCACGGATCACGACAAACCTGCAGCACGTCGAGGCCAGCCGTCTTGCCATTATTGCCGACAATGGCCCTGAGTAGGTCTTTCACATGCAGGATACCAACGATTTCTTCCTGATCGCCGCGAAACAGTGGCAAGCGTGTGTGCGGACTGGCAAGCGCCTTCCGAACGATTACATCAGCGGACTGATCAGCGTCGACCATGGTGATATTCTTGCGGTGGATCATGACCTCTTCGACGGTCATGTCTTTCAGATCCAGAGCGCCCACCAGTCGGTGCCGGTTTTTCGCGTCCAGGCCTTCTTCAGAATGGTGCAAATCGATCGTGCCACGAATATCGTCTTCCGCGCTAACATCATCATCCGGCGGCTTTACACCGAGAAGGCGCAGCGTGACGTTCACGATGACCTGAATTCCTGCCACGATCCAACTCGCGATCGCCACGAACCAGGAAATTGGCCGCACCACCGAGCGCGCCATATTATCCGGGCGCGTAATGGCGTATGTTTTTGGCAGGACTTCCGCGAAAACCAGAACCAAAACCGTCATGACTGCGGTCGCTGTTGCGACACCGCCAGGCCCTGGCATCAGCGTCATGAACAGGCTGGTGGCCAGCGCCGAGGCGAGGATGTTGACGAGATTGTTGCCGAGCAAAATCGCGCCAATCAGGCGTTCGCGGTCGGAAATCAGTTTATTTACGAGACTGGCGCGTTTGTCGCCATCCTTCTCATACTGGTGCATACGCGCACGGCTAGCAGCGGTCAGCGCAGTTTCGGACCCGGAGAAAAAGGCAGACATGCCGATCAAAACGAGAATAGTCAGTAAGGTGCCGATAATCATCAGCTTCTTTGCAGCTCCTCTTGTAAAAATACCTGCACATCAGACAGGTCTGCATCTGGATAGATAAACGCCTCACCGAGGCCTTTTGCCAGGATCAGGGGGACACGGCCCGCACGGGCCTTTTTGTCTTGTTGCATCGCCTTGACCAAGGCCCCGGCTTTATAGGGGCCACCGGGCATCTCGCCCAGATTGACGGTCAGACCCGATGCTTCGATGAGCGCCGTACCTTGCTCAGCCTCTTCCGCCGACATGACACCCAGCCGGGCCGAATAGCGCAAGGCCAGAGCCATACCGGCCCCGACCGCTTCGCCATGCAACACGTCCGCGCCATAGCCATTTTCGGCTTCAAGCGCGTGGCCGAATGTGTGGCCAAGATTGAGTAAAGCGCGAACCCCGCCTTCGCGTTCATCCTGCGCGACAATATCGGCTTTGGCCTGACAGGATACCGCGACGGCTTTTGAGATTGAGGCTGCATCCAATTCCAGGACTTTTCTGCCGTGCTGCGCCAACCAATCGAGAAATCCACGATCATTGATCAGGCCATACTTGATGACTTCAGCATAACCGGCGCGGCGCTGCCGCTCGGGCAAAGTCTCCAGCATATCTGTATCAGCAATAACCAATCTGGGTTGGTAAAACGCACCCAGTAAATTCTTGCCATGAAGGCTATTCACAGCAGTTTTCCCGCCGACCGAACTATCGACTTGCGCCAGTAAAGTTGTCGGGATTTGCACAAATTGCATGCCGCGCTTGAGCAGCGATGCGGCAAGCCCGGTCAAATCGCCAATCACGCCGCCGCCAAAGGCAATCAGGACGTCATCACGGTTCGCGCCCGCAGCCAGAAGCCAGTCAACGGCCTCGCCCAGTAA
>CAYGUD010000158.1:0-5808 GCA_964352865.1 uncultured Hyphomonas sp. | reverse complement strand
TCCTTGGGCGCATCGCTGGCGGCTGTGAACCTGACTTGCGCGATTCGGCCGCCATCATGCCGGGGATAGGCATCACCGTCGGGAAACGGCGTCAGCTCGGCCAGATGGCCTTTCTCCGCAGCCGCAATGCGAAGCAATTCGAGCATACAGCCAAAGCCAATCGTGATCTGCCGGTCAAATGGGTCAGTATGCGGCAAACGGCGGTCGAGATCGATATGAACATCAATCCGGTCGTCACCGACAAGATCAAACTGCCAGGGCTGGCGATTGTGCGGATTGGGCGCGAGGATGGCATAAGCCAGAGCATCCAGTCGCGGGGCGCCAAAGCTTTCACCGGCTTGTCGCCAGGGTGCGCGCGCTTTGGCAAGTCCGGGTCCTTGAGCAATGCCAACCGCGCCAATGCCGCCGATCAATGCCGCAGCGCCGCCCGTCATGAGAATGTTTCGCCGTGTAAGCATGTCGATCTTCTCCATAATTGTTAGTTACCTAACTAATATATAGAGCACGATCCGTCAACGCCTATTCGTGACCTGTAGGCAACACTCATGAGATCATTCTATTTCTGGACGAATATCTTGCAGAGGTTCGTTTGACAGCGACCGCAACGCTTTTTAGGCAAGGGTTCAAATCCCGAAACACCCACGGTCCACGGTCACTTTTTGACCGGATGGGGGCGTCTCGGGGGAGACCGGGGTCCTGTGCAAACAGGACCCCGTTGCTTTTTGGGGCTTATTTTTCCGAGACGAAAACGGGCTTGGTGAGCGGCCAGACAAGATCATTCTCACTTGCCGCGCAGCCAACACTCAACACAGCGGGCGCCGGTTCTTGCGTCGGCGAGGTCTTGCCACTTCTCCGGCACGCCTGAAGGCGCACGATGCCGGTATCGGCATATTCAACATCATATCCAGACGCAATGCGCCGCACTGTCAGGTCGCCTGTATCAAACACGGTCTGCCCTGATCGCGCCGTAACAGCTGTGATAATCGCAGCATCATAGCCGCCCGGCGGAATGCCATTGCGGACAACGAATAAGGCGTCGGCCTGCTCATAGGCTTTGTTCAGCGCTGTCACGACCTCTTCCAACCCTGCTGGCCCGATCACGCGGAGCGGTTCGCTGCGACCTGCATGCCAGGAGGCATTGCGAACTTCATCCAGCCCCTCAAGGTCATTCGCTGCGAGCGAGAAAATCATCACGGCATCCAGCAGGCGCAAATCATCCGGACGCATGGATCTTGCGGCCCCTGCTGGCGCACCAATCAACAATCTCTTGCCGCCCGCAATGGCCAGCGTGCAAGCATGCGGCGCGGTGTCACCGCACGGCAGCAGCGCAAACTGGTCCGGGCGAATATCGATGCTTTGCACGGCGCCCTCGCCGTCTCGGTCTGAACAAGACGTCAGCACCAGCGCAGCAGCAGCCATCAGGAAAGATATTCTCAGTCTCATAGGCGCCTTTATGCGGACTCTCTATTTAAGAATGGTAAGGCCGGACTCTCGCACGATCTCATTTTCCATATGACCGAGCCCCGTCACTTCAACGCGTATACGGTCTCCTGCTTTCAGCCATTTGGGCGGATCAAACCCAGCCCCAACACCTGCGGGGGTCCCGGTAAAGATGACATCGCCCGGCTCCAGCGTGAAGGCCTGAGACAGGTGAGCAATCTGTTGCGGCAAGGAAAACACCATATCGCGGGCATGACCGCTCTGGCGAAGCTCGCCATTGACATAGCCGCGCACTTCCAGAGCGCCGAAATCATCAATCTCATCAGGGGTCACCAGATACGGTCCAAACGGCGCATGCGTGTCAAAGCCTTTGCCCATGATCATCGTCTGGCTGGCGCGCTGCCAGTCACGGACAGAGACGTCGCAGCCGCAACTATAGCCGGCGACAATCTCCAGAGCGCGATCTTCCGGCACATGCCGAGCGGTTTTTCCAATGATCGCGACCAGTTCGGCTTCATAGTCGAGTTGCTCGGAGACAACTGGCAAATGGACTGGATCATAAGGCCCGTTCGCTGCTGTACTTTGCTTGTTGAACCATTTCTGCACGCTGGCCGGGGTCGATTTGATAAACGACACGGATTCCTTGGCGTGGGCCGCATAGTTCAAACCTATGGCAAGGATTTTGCCCGGGCGCAGGATTGGCTGGCGCAGCTGCACATCCGCAAGCGCCACCCGCTCCCCTGCCAGCGCGGCGCTTTTCGCTGCCGGCAGATCCGCCAGCAGGTCTACTATTTTTCGATCCGGCAGCAGGCAAATTTCTTTGCCGTCCAACAGTCCGGCACAGGCGCGATTTTCAACCACCAGATTAGCCCATTTCATTCGCGTGTGACCTCTTAGCTACGTTGCACCGAAACCGAACGAATTTCCGCACGCTGTCAATTGAACGCGCCGAAATTGGCGTCTAAGTCTGCCTCCTAACTGGTGGGACATTTGAAAGTAGAGTGATCATGACTCAAGGCCTACGTGCCCAGGAAAGTACCCTGGCTGATCTTTTGTGCACTGGTATGGAAATGGCGATGCCGCCCTATCAAAGGAGCTATTCCTGGGAAGCATCCGAAGCTCAGGCTCTGCTCTCTGACTTGCATGATGCCAGCGAAAACGGCGACAGCCACTTTATCGGTGCCATTGTTCTGGTGAAAGAAGCGTCAGGTCGATACTTGATTGTGGATGGCCAACAGCGCCTGACGACACTGACCATTCTCCTCTCAGTTCTGCGCGACACGGAAACAGATACCGCCCGCAAAGACCTCATTCACAGCATGATCGCAGATGATGAGAGTGAAAATGGCGAACCGAAATGGCGGATTTCCCTCAATCATATTGATGGCCCATATTTGCGCGAAGCGATTCAGTATCGCGGCGCGGCGCTGACAAAAGACGTCGAGCCGAATGATAGCGAGAGCCAGCGCCGGATGACGCGTAATCTTGAGAATTTCATCAAGACGGTCCGCAACATGTCGCCAGAGGCACAGCGCGAACTTGCCGATACGATCCGAAACCGCATCGTGCTGGTCAAAGTCATCGTTGAGGACTGGGATGGCGGGTATAATGTCTTCCGCGTGCTGAATACGCGCGGCAAATCACCGAACACGCACGATATTATCAAAACGGATTTGCTCGAGAATGCCAATCTCACGCCCGAAGAAGCCGATGCCTATTCGCGCGAATGGTCCGAGCATGAATCAAAGCTCAGTGGCTCAGGGTTCGATGACCTGCTGAATCAGATCAGCACGCTGTATGCCCGCAAGACGCGCAAAGGCGCCAGCGAGTTTCGCAAAGCCGTGATCAATCGCTCGATCGGTGGCACCCGCGAGTTTCTGAGCAAAGAACTGCCCGCTTATGTCAATGCGTATATCACGATTTCGACCGGCACTGGTGAGTTTGGCAATCTGACCAAACAGATTACCGAATGCCTGAACCATTTGCGGCTGATCGATCACCAGCTCTGGCGCGCGCCGGCCCTCAAATTCCTGGTCAATCACAATGGCAGTCCGGAAATCGCTCTATCCTTCTTCAAAAGCCTGGAGCGATTTGCTTATGGCGCGATGATGGCAATTACGGAACAGCGCCATCGTCAGCGCCGCTATCAGAAGATTGCTGACAATGCTGACAATCCACGCGTATTGCTGGCCGATACTGGCCCCCTCGCGCTGTCACGCGAAGAGCGCCGGGAAATCTCAAACCGGCTGCGCAGTCGATTTGGCGCTTTTGCTCAGCGCCGCGCCATCGCATTGCGAATGAATGCTGAAATCGAAGGCGGCGTGCCCCTTGGCCCCGACAATGGCGCCACAGTCGAGCACGTGCTGCCCAAAAATATCCCTGAAGATTCGCAATGGCATCACGCCTGGCCAAACCAGTCCGTGCATAGGGACCTCGTCGACACGATTGGGAACTTTGCCTTGCTATCGCAATCGGCCAATCAGAAAGCCGACAATCTTTCTTTCCAGGAGAAGAAGGCGCTTTATTTCGCGAATGGGGCGCCGGAATATGCGCTGACCAGTGATATTGAAGACAAAGTCGCATGGACCCCGGACGTGACCCGCAATCGCACGGAAAACCTGTCCAAGATTATGGAAAATACCTGGCAGCTGGATAAGGCGATGATGACGCTCTAGGCGTCAATCGCGGCGGCAATCAGGACGCCGCTTCGATGCGTTTGCGATCGGCCGCATAGTCAGCCAGTTTGTCAGCGGCGTCGCTCGCGGCATCTATGCTGACATCTAATTGCGCCAGAGCATATGTGGTCGGGTTGGCATCAGCCATCTCGATATCAGTCAGGGCAGAAATAAACGTTCGCCGGGCTTTCTTGGCCGTGACGAGTGCGCTTTCATAACTGACCAGGTCAGCCCGCAAGGCTTTTGCCTTACGCTTCACGCCGAAGAGTTTTTCGACTTCCATTGTCGCAACATCAAGGCCGTGTGCCGCGCCTTCAATGTCAGTTCGAATAAATTCCGCTTGCTCTGCAGGCGTCTCGCTTTGAGCCTGGACCTGATCGAGATAAGTGGCTTGATTATCCGCGTCATCATCGCTTGCGCCATTCATCAGGACCCGTGCAAAACCGAAAAGGCCCTTATTCTCTTCAATCCAATTCTTGCGTTCAGCAAGATCCGTATAGGCAGATGAAACTTTGCGCAGACTGCTTTCTTTAGCCGTCAGATCTGTCTCGACGATCGCTTCAGACGCGACCATAGAAACAGTGGCACAGCCGCTTAGGCTGACCGCTAAAAGCATGGAAATAATTACACTACGCATTAGGTTGCTCACCTGCCAGAATCCAACCCTCACCTGTAATAACACATACAGATGAGAAAAACGCCGTCCATACCCTTTATCCATACGTTAACAGTCGATAGGTGAAGAGGTCGTGAATAAAGGCTAAAAATGCTTAAACTTTACCCACCTTTGGAAGCGCGGCGCTCCGGCTTTCTGCGCGTTAGCGACTTGCACGAAATTTATTGGGAGGAATCAGGCAATCCAGATGGCCTGCCTGTGATCGGGATTCATGGCGGTCCGGGCGGTGGTTCCAGCCCGGAAATGCGCCGGTTCTTTGATCCCACCATTTATCGCATCATTCTGATTGATCAGCGCGGTTGTGGAAAATCCACACCGCATTCGGAACTGCGTGAAAACGATACCTGGACGCTGGTCAGCGATATGGAGACCGTGCGCGAACATCTGGAGATAGAGAAGTGGGTTCTGTTTGGTGGGTCCTGGGGCTCGACGCTGGCGCTTGCCTATGCCGTCACCCATACAGAACGCGTGTTCGGCTTGATCCTGCGCGGGATCTTCCTGCTGACGGAAGCGGAGATCCGCTGGTTCTATCAGGAAGGTGCAAGCCGCCTGTTCCCGGATTCCTATGATCGCTATATTGCGCCGATCCCCGAGGACGAGCGCAATGATCTATTGCACGCCTTCCACCGCCGCCTGACCGGTGATGATCGCAAAGCCCGGCGCGAAGCGGCGAAAGCCTGGGCCTGCTGGGAAGGTGAAACGATCACCATTCAAGGCCCGAACAGCCGCCCCAAACGGTTTGAAGAGGATGATTTCGCGGATGCCTTTGCACGGATCGAATGCCACTTCTTTGTGAATAAGGGCTTTTTCGCTGAGGATGGCTGGCTGCTCGAACAGGCGCGCGAAAAGCTGCACAACATTCCCGGTCGGATCATCCACGGCCGATATGATGTCGTCACACCGCTCTCCTCCGCCTGGGGTTTGCAGAAAGCCTGGCCGGCGGCGCAGCTTTCGATTGTTCCGGCAGCGGGGCATTCCAGTCTTGAGCCTGGCATTGTCGACAAGCTGATCCGCGCG
>CAYGUD010000157.1:3180-5837 GCA_964352865.1 uncultured Hyphomonas sp. | reverse complement strand
GTCCTTCCTTTGGGCATCGGTGTCGGCGTCGCGATTGGCGCTGCGATCGGTGTTGCGACAGACAACATCGCCATTTGGCTTCCGATTGGGATTTCAATCGGTGCAGCACTTGGCGTTGTCTTTATGTCGGCGGGTTCTGATTCAGACAAAGACAACACAGACGAGGGCGAAGAGCCCCGCAAGGATTAAGACAAATGAACCTCGAAACATTCTCTTTCGACATTGACGCTGACGGGATCGCGCACGCTGTATTTGACGTGCCCGGCCGCAGCATGAACACGCTGACGGGCAAAGCCATCGCTGACATTATCGCGATCACCAAAGAAGTTGGCGAGAATGACAAAATCACGGGTCTGGTCATCTCTTCAGGCAAGCCATCCGGGTTTTGCGCCGGAGCTGACCTGGGTGAAATGAATGAGCAAGCAGGCGGTGGTAAGCCTGAATCAGAAATGTCTGAAGCTGAGTTGAAGGCAAAACAGTTTGAGCGTGGCTTCTCCCTCAACAAGACACTGCGTGAGCTCGAAACCTGCGGTAAACCGATTGCGGTTGCCCTGAACGGCCTGGCCTTGGGCGGCGGCCTCGAAGTTGCGCTGGCGGGTCATTACCGTGTCGCTGCGAATGACAATCCCAAGCTGCAATTCGGCCTGCCGGAAGCCAAGATTGGTCTGCTCCCAGGCGCGGGTGGCACACAACGCTTGCCGCGTCTTATTGGCGTTCAGGAAGCCCTGCCTATGATCTTGCAAGGCACTAGCATCAAAGCCGACAAAGCCCATAAAATGGGCGTTGTGAACGAGCTAGCAGCCTCTTCGGAGACTGTCGCCAAGTGTAAGGAATGGATCAAAGCCAATCCTGACGCGAAAGCGCCTTGGGATGAAAAAGGCTTTAAAATGCCAGGCGGCGTCGTGCACCGCTCGCCGGGTGCAGGCCAAGTTGCGACGATGTCCAACGCAATGCTCGCCGCCAAAACCTATGGCAATTATCCAGCCCAGAAGAACATCCTGTCTTGCGTTTATGAAGGTACGCAGGTGCCGATCGATGCCGCGCTGCGGATTGAGACGCGTTACTTTATCAACACGCAGCAGCGCCCGGAAGCGAAAGCGATGATCCGCTCGCTTTTCCTTTCGATGCAAGAATTGTCGAAAGGCGGCAATCGGCCAGCTGGATATCCAAAGACCGAATTCAAAAAAATCGCCGTTATCGGCGCCGGTCTGATGGGGGCAGGTATTGCCTATGTGCAAGCAAAAGCCGGTATCCCGACTGTTCTCGTCGATGTCTCCATGGAGAATGCTGAAAAGGGTAAGGATTACTCGCGCCGTCTGGTTGAGAAAGCCGTATCTCGCGGCAAGTCGACCCAGGAAAAAGGCGACGCCTTGCTCGACCTGATCACCACAACGGATAATTATGATGACGTCAAAGGCGCCGATCTGGTTGTTGAGGCGGTGTTCGAGAATCCGGAACTGAAAGCCAAAATCACCAAAATGGCCGAAGACGTGATCAGCGCCGATGCCGTGTTCGGGTCGAACACATCAACCTTGCCAATCACTGGTCTGGCCGAAGCGTCTCAGCGTCCAGAGAACTTTATCGGCATCCACTTCTTCTCACCAGTTGAGCGGATGGGTCTGGTTGAAATCATTACCGGCGAGAAGACCAGCGAAGAAACCCTCGCCAAGTCGGTCGATTATGTCCTCGCGATCCGCAAGACGCCGATCGTTGTCAATGATAGCCGAGGTTTCTACACCTCACGCTGCTTCGGGACATATACCCAGGAAGGCATGGCGATGCTGGCCGAAGGTATCAAGCCTGCGATCATCGAGAATGTCGGACGTCAATCCGGTATGCCAATGGGCGCGCTTGAAGTGTCCGACTCTGTCGGGCTCGACACAGCCCTGAAAGTCGGCCGCCAAATGGCGCAGGCTGCAGGCGTCGACTATGATTCGAATGAGCTCGGTCAGATGATGGCCTGGCTGGTTGAAGATCAGGGCCGTGTTGGTCGTAAAGCCGGCAAAGGCTTCTATGACTATAATGAGAAGGGCAAACCTTCTCGCCTGTGGCCAGACCTGAATAGCCGCATCGATGTTACCGTCGATGAGTGCCCGCCGGAGCTCAAAAAGCACCTGACCAACCGCTTCCTGGTTCGCCAGGCGGTTGAAGTCGCGCGCTGCTTCGAAGAAGGCGTCATCACTGATGCGCGCGATGCCGATATCGGGTCCATCCTGGCCTGGGGCTTCGCGCCCTACACAGGTGGGTGCGCCTCTTACATGGACTTGATCTGGGGCATCCCGGAATTTGTTGCTGAAGCAGATGCGCTGGCCGAGAAATATGGCGACCGGTTCAAAGTCCCGCAGCTCCTGCGCGACATGGCCGCCAATGGCGAGACGTTCTACTCGCGGTTCCCGCCAGGCGGCGTGAAGCAAAAAGCTGCTGCATAGGTTTCGCGGTGTCAAGTAATATACAAAGGGTCGGGAAATATTCCCGACCCTTTCTTATTTGTCCTGTTGACCACTCAATCTGACGTGGCATTGAAGTATTGCAACCGTGTAATGTTTGAGAAATGATGAGGGATATTACTGTGAAGAAAACTACATTAGTTGCTGCGACGCTTAGCGTTTTTCTAGTTGGCGCGTGCGAGACTACATCTAGTCGTCCATATACTGTTT
>CAYGUD010000157.1:2624-3170 GCA_964352865.1 uncultured Hyphomonas sp. | reverse complement strand
ATTGGCGTGAGAAGGATCTCAACGCGTCTATTGGCTATACGGCCTGCCTGAGTGGAATTATCGGCGACGGGCTGGCGTTCACCCATGCCGACAGCGCGCAACCGAACGGACTGCACACCGCTATTCACGAGATATGACCGCACGGAATTCGCACGGCGTTCGGACAAGTCCTGATTATAATCGTCCGGACCGTCAGAGCTGGCATGTCCAACCACATCGACAGCTGTTTTTGGATACTCGATCAGTGTCGTGCTGACATCGTCTAGCGGGCCATAGAAGCCGCCCTGGATCGCAGCGCTGTTCACATCGAATGTAATGCCGGATGGCATTGTCAATGCGATCTGGTCGCCGACACGCTGCACTTCAATGCCGGTGCCTTCTGTCTGGCGACGAAGCTCTTCTTCTTGCTTGTCCATATAGACGCCGACAGCAGCGCCGCCGAGGGCGCCAATAGCAGCGCCGATCGCGGCGTTTCGTTTATCATCACCGCCGGCCATCATGCCGACGCCAGCGCCAATAATTGCACCGCCTGCAGTGGTGCCGAGT
>CAYGUD010000157.1:0-2614 GCA_964352865.1 uncultured Hyphomonas sp. | reverse complement strand
CCGAGTGTCCGGTTAGAAACATTCTGACAGCCTGCCAAAAGCGCAGCTGCTGCAAGAACAGTAAGAGTGGTTTTCATACTTAGCTCCCCAGTTATGTGGCCTACACGCCACCAGTTGTTGAATTCGCCAAGTGAATAAAAAGCAATCCGATTGGGGGTCGGTCTATTGCGCGGCTTGACGTCGTACTTTCCACTTAGAAGTCAGGGTTTTATCTGTTTGCCAAGTTCCTGTGGAAAATTTTCCGCATTGTCTGAATATTAGCGTCACCAAACTGAACCGAACGCAACTGAACAATGGGCAACGAAAACAGGCGCAAATGCCTTGATTAAGCCCTGTTTTTGTTGCCTCGAAGCGTATAAGTGACAACCTGAAAGAGGAGCACTCTTATGGTTATGACTATGGTTTCAACCTTCGCACTTGTACTGGCCTTCGGGCCGCAATTGCACATCAATTTGCAAGCGGTGACGGACCTGCCTGCAACTGAAGCACCCTCGGATGAGGCGCCGAGCGAGGTCACTCTGCCGTCTGAGCCGATTGAAACACCTGCAGCGGATCCATCCATTGAGACAATCGAGGAGACCGTGATTGCGTCTGAAGAGATCGCGGTAAGCGAGATAGAGGCGGCCGAAGTCCAAGTGACTGAAGCAAGCTTGCCGGAATCTGTAGAGTCCGAACCAGCGATCCTTGAGACAGAAACGCCCCGCGCGCGTAATGGTGAGGTCCCGGAAGCTGAATGGCCTGCAATCCTGCGTGATGCCAGCGCCGCATTGGCCGACGCAAAGACAGCGCGCGGTAGTTTCATTCAGACCAATGCCGATGGCAGCACGATGACGGGCACGTTTGCTCTTAATCGTCCGGGCCGGATGCGGTTTGACTATGATGACCCGACACCGATTTTGATCGTTTCAGATGGAACCACAGTAGCGATTGAAGACAGCGAACTGGAAACGGTTGATCGCGGTCCGATCGGCGCGACTCCTCTGGGCATTATTCTGTCGACGCAACTCGATGTTGAAAAGGATGTCGATGTCCTGAGCGTGGTGCAAAATGATGCGCGTATTGGCGTCCGGGTCAGCGATGCAAAGGGAGAGCTGGAAGGCACTATGACGATGGTGTTCGACAAAACGAGCTATGCCTTACTTGGCTGGCTCACAGTGGACGCCAATCTGCAGACGACCGTTGTCGATCTGATAGATGTTGAGACAAATATCCGGGTCGATCCGCGTCTGTTCCGTTTGAACGAAGACGATGACGAAGAAGATGAGCGCTGATCAAGCTCACGAAAAAACAAAACCGGGCCGTCGAAACGGTCCGGTTTTACCTTCGTCCGCGTACGTCCCCTCGACTCACGTGAACTTGCCTAGAGCCCAAGCAACTGCGATTGCCTGTATCAATGGGCCTGTTGCTCTTATACATACCATCGGTATGTGAGGGGTCAACTAGAAATCGCATTTGAAAATGGCAAGACGCACGAAGGCTGATGCAAACCAAACACGGGAAGATTTGATCCAGGCCGCGACGCAGCTGTTTGAGTCGAACGGCTATGCGAATACCTCGATCAACGACATTTGCACCGACGTGGGGATAACCAAAGGCGCTTTGTTCCACCATTTCAAAAGCAAACAGGATGTTTTCCTGGAGATTTGGAAGCGTCTGCAAGTGACGATGGACGCGGATGCTCGAGCAGCGGCCATTGCAGCCCGCGATCCGGGCGATCCCTACAGCGCGTTCCTGGCTGGCTGCAAAGTCTATTTGGAATATGCGATACGCGCTGACTTTCAGAAAATTGTGCTGATTGACGGTCCAGCGGTTCTGGGAATGGAAGACTGGCAGGAATTAGACCACGATCTCGGCAATCAGAATGTTCATGCCGGCGTGCTATATCTCGCAAGGAAAGGGCTTGTGGCTGAACACCGCGTCGATGCGCTCGCTATAATGATCCAAAGCGCGCTAAACGGTGCGGGCTTCGCGCTTGCCAGAAAAGACAGCGGGGTCACGGTAGACAGCGTCTATGATGCTTTTGAGGTGATGGTGAAAAGCCTGCACTAAGCGCGCATCAGATCTGCAAAGCGCTGAAACAAGTAGAAGCTGTCCTGCGGGCCGGGGCTGGCCTCAGGATGGTGTTGAACCGAGATGATCGGTTTGCCAGCGACTTTCAGACCTGAATTGGTCCCGTCAAACAAAGACGTGTGGCTCTCTTCGACGCCGGCCGGGAGCGAACTCGGATCAACAGTAAAGCCGTGATTCATCGAGACAATTTCGACTTTCCCAGTTTCCAGGTCCTTCACGGGATGATTGGCGCCGTGATGGCCTTGCGCCATTTTGACGGTCTTTGCGCCAAGGGTCAGCGCGAGTAATTGGTGCCCAAGGCAAATGCCGAGCAAAGGCAGACCGCCTTCGACCAGAGCTTTTATCAGCGGCCCGGCGCGTTCAAACGTCGCTGCCGGATCACCTGGTCCGTTCGACAAGACCACACCATCTGGATTGAGTTGTTGGATCGCCTCGATGGTCGTGTCGCCATTTACTACCGTCGCGCGGACGCCGACATCAGCGAGATTGCGCAAAATGTTCTTTTTGACGCCGAAATCCACCACGACGACATGTTTCTCAAGAC
>CAYGUD010000156.1:3399-5839 GCA_964352865.1 uncultured Hyphomonas sp. | reverse complement strand
CCCCCCCTTTATGCTAAAAAGCCGCCATGTCTTATGATGTTGGATCCGGCGACCTGGTGCTGTGTGTGAATGCGGCGCCGAACCATGTGAATGGCGATCCTGTGCCCCTGGTGCAGGGCGAGACGTATCAAGTGTGGAGCATCCTGCCCTTCGATTGCCCATGCGGGCGCGGCGATGCCTTGCTCGATGTCGGGGTTGGTTTTGCCTGGTGCCAGACGCGCTTCCGCTTGCTGCCCAAGCCGCGCGCGACGGCGAAGACAAAAGAAGTCGAAGCGCCGAAAGAGATCGAGAAAGTCTAGTCCTTCATCGGGACATTTTCCGGGCAGCTCGGCGAGGTTTCGCGTTCCGCCCAGTCGGCATAGAGGCGTCCGAACAGGCCCGCCGTCATACCGTGCAGGACAATGCTCATCAGCACTGTGATCGAGACAATTGTCTGAAGCTCAATCGCCTGCTGCATTTGCAAGTCTTCCAAGACCAGCAAGGCGAACAGCAGCGAGGCCAGCCCGCGCGGCCCGAACCAGCCGAGAAAGCCAATCGTCGGCAAGCGAAGGCCTGAGCCGAAAAGCGCAATCGCTACCGGCACCATGCGGACAACGGTAAGGCTCGCCGCAGCATAGAGAAAAGTCTGCCAGCTCGCATGCTCAATCGCGTGCGGCAGGATCGCCAGGCCGAAAATGAAGAAAGTGAGATAAGACAGCATCTGACTTTCGGTCTCGGTAAACTCGCGGAGAAAGTTGGACAGTCCGAGCTTGAGATTGCCATAAGTCAGCCCGCAAACGAACGCCGCGATAAAGCCGTTGCCGCCGACGGATTCTGCGAGCGTGAATGCCAGCACGGCCAGCGCCAACGCCGCAACGCCTTGCATCGCTGTGGTGATCCAGCCCTTGCGCGCGGTCCAGCCAAGCGCGTGCCCGCCAACGAAGCCTGCGGCCAGCCCGACCAGCGGCCCGAGCGAAAGCTGCAAGGCGAGAAAGACGAGCCAGTTCACCTCGCCGCTCTGATGCGTCAGATTGAAGAAGCAGGCGAAGAATAAAACGGCGGGCAGGGCGATGCCATCATTCAATCCGCTCTCAACATTCAGCCCTTCACGAACTTTGATCGGCACCCGCTCATTGGCCAGGATGGAGGCGCCGAGCGCAGCATCTGTCGGGGCAAGAATGGCCGCGAGAAGGGCGACGAACAGCCAACCCTTTTCGGGGAATATGAGGTAGCCAACAATCGTCCCGGCGATGATGATCATCGGCAAGCAAAGGCCGAGCATGCGGATCGGGATGGTCTTGTTCATCGCCAGCGACTTGATCGAAATGCCGGACGCATCAGCGGCCAGGACGAGGATCAGCGTCAGCTCGGCAATCGTGTGGATGGCGGATTCCGAAAAGGACAATCCGAGATGTCCGAGAAAGGTCTGACCGGCAATCAATCCAGCCGCCGTGAACAGAATAGGCGGGGTCAGGATTGATCCTTCAATCCGCTTCGAAATCAGCGCGAAGGCAAAGAAGATCCCCGCAATCGATGCAAGCTCGATAAGTTCCATGTCCAGCCCTCCTCAGACGCTTATGCACACTGGCACTGAGTTGGGCCAGCGATGAAACAGGCGCGTCCGTCCTCCCTCAATGGCGTGGGGTATAGGCGCGGCAAGGCTCGCCGGGCCAATCATTATCATCGCACGCGCCTTCACGTTCGTGCGATGGCGCGTGATCAGGCGGCGGTCGACTCGGCGATCAGCTGGCGCAAATTATGGCTCAGCATTGAAGCGGCGAGACGCAGGATCTCGAGTTGCTCAAACGCTGGTTCGTCAAACGCCATTTCAACCGCGGCATAGCCCATCTCGATGCCAATGCGGCTGGATTGATAAACCCGATCCGGGTTGAGATCTGGCCACAAGTCGAGGATGCGCTGGCTCATCTCGCGCGACACCTGGCGGTGAGAGTTCAGGCGGACATCGGACAGAACCGGCGTTGCGTGCAGCGAGCGCATGATCCAGCCGCCGGCCTTCATCTCACGCGTGACCCGGATGGTCTCGGAGAGGAAATGCTCGATATGATCTTGAATATCATCAATGTCAGAGGCGCGGAGAATCGTATCGTGCAGGATCGCATTCTGACGCGCCATCAGACGTTCCCCGAGCTCTTTCAGCACCGCATACTTATTCGGGAAGTATCGATACAAAGCAGGCGGCGTCAGGTTTGCGCGTTTGCAAATCAGATTGGTCGATAATTTCTCGAACCCGACCTCTTCCAGCAGCGCCGCTGCGGAAGACAGGATCAGCTCCAGAGTTTCGCGGCTTCGCTGTTGGTGCGGCGCCCCGCGACGGGACGTCTTGGGAGAAGAAGCGGTTTTCATCGGCGACTTTCGGTTAATTGACAGAATCGCGAACGGATAATAACGATAGTGATAGCTATCATTTAGTGGGGGGTGAGGCAATGGGTGTTTCGAGACG
>CAYGUD010000156.1:0-3389 GCA_964352865.1 uncultured Hyphomonas sp. | reverse complement strand
GTTGCAAACAGGTGCCGCTCTAGGTGTGACGGCAGCCATCCCGATCGGGCAGCATGTGGCCTGGGGCCTCAAGGATTTTGAGCGCGACGGCTATTCACCGGATTATCCCGAAGCGCCCGTCGGGGAGGAAAGCTGGATGAACTGGTCTGGTGCCCAGCGCGCCACGCCCAACCAATTGGCATCGCCGCAATCGGTGGAAGATTTGTCTGACTTCATCCGGAACGCAACCGGCCGTATTCGTCCGCGCGGCAGTGGTCATTCCTTCTCTGGATTGGTGCCGAGCGAAGGGACGATCCTGGATGTCAGCTACCTGAGCGGTCTTAAATCCTATGACGAAGCAACGGGCATCGCCACATTTGGCGCCGGCACAACTTTGTTTCAAACTGCCGCCGCTTTGAATGAGCGTGGCCGAGCCTTTCCCAATCTCCCTGATATCGTTGACCAGACTCTGGCCGGATCATTTGCCACCGCCACACACGGCACGGGCGCAACTCTAACGGCCTTGCATGATTATGTTCGCGGATTTCGTCTTGTGACGGCGAATGGGGACATTCTGAGCGTTACGGCGGATAGCGATCCCGATCTCTTCTCAGCCGGAAAGGTCAGCCTCGGTGCGCTTGGCGTGATTGCCGAGTATGATGTGCAAACCATCCCGGCGTTCAATTTGCGCCGGGTTCTGGCCGCTGAACCAATTGAGCAAGTGATCGAAAACGCCGAATCCATTGCGGAGTCTCATCGCAATTTTGAGTTCTTCTACCTCCCCGGCACGGGTTTGGCCGCGTCGTTGACGCATGATCTGCACGAAGGCGAAATTACTGGCGTTGAACCTTCAGAAGATGATGAGGTTTTGATCGGTTTGAAACAATTGCGCGATCAGTTTGGGTGGTGGCCATGGCTAAGGCGCAAGATTGCTCAGTCGGCATTGCCCAGCGGTGTATTGGAGGATGTCAGCGACGCTTCGCTTGAGCTTCTCGCGACGACGCGTCCGATCAAGTTCAATGAAATGGAATATCACTTGCCGCGCGATCAGGGCTTACAGGCGCTGCGCAAAGTGGTCGCCAAGATGGACCGCCGGAAAGATGCGTTCTTCCCGATGGAGGTTCGCTTTATCGCGCCGGATGATGCCTGGCTCAGTCCTTTCAATGGTGGTCCTCGAATATCGATCGCGATCCATGCTGCTGTTGATGAGCCCTTCGACTATTTCTTCTCGGACTTTGAGCCGATTTTCCGCGAGCATGGCGGACGTCCGCATTGGGGTAAATGGCACAGCCTGACGCGCGCAGACTTTGAGACGCTGTATCCAGAATTTAGTCGCTTCGCTGCGCTTCGACAGCAACTCGATCCGGACGGCAAGTTTCTCAATCCACATCTTGCCGAAGTGTTCGGGGAGCCGTTCAATGCTTAAACTCACGCGCCGAAACCTCCTTCTCGGTGGAACTGCAATCATTGGAGTCGCAGCCCTCATGTCAAAACCAAGTGATAAAAGCGGGCCGAGAGATGCCTATTTCCTGGACGTGCAGGCGGCGCTGGTGGCGGCCGGTATTGCAACGCCAACGCTGGTCATCGACCGGGCGCGGCTGAATGCCAATATTGATACTTTGGTCAACCATTTGCCAGACGGGATGGGCTATCGGATTGTCGCCAAATCGCTGCCATCGCTTGGCTTGATCGATCATATCCGCAAGCGCGCGAAGACGGATCGCCTGATGACGTTTAATCTGCCCATGCTGTCAAAGCTCAGCCAGAGGATGCCAGAGGCCAATCAATTGCTCGGCAAGCCGTTGCCCGTGCGCGCCGCAAAGACCTATTTCGAGACTTTGCCCGCAGACGCTGACGGCGCAGAAGAACGCGTGCAATGGCTGATCGATACAACGGATCGTCTGGCGCAGTATGATGCGCTGGCGGCGACTCTCGGGCGGTCTTTGCGAGTCAATCTGGAATTGGATGTCGGCCTGCATCGCGGAGGGTTTGAGCCGGGCGCTAAATTGCAAGCGGCACTTGATGCGATCAAGGCATCGCCGAATTTGGAATTCGCGGGATATATGGGCTACGAGCCGCACATTCCGGCCTTGCCGACCACCCTTGGTTGGCGCGACTAGGCACTGAAAGGTGCGTGGAACATCTATCAAGCTGCGCTGGAGCAAGCGACGCAAACGTTCGGCGCTGATGCGATGACGGGTATTACCCGCAATGCCGCTGGCAGCCCGACTTATCGTTATTATGAAGATACGACACTCGCGAATGAAATCTCGGCAGGCTCTTGTCTGGTCAAGCCGACGCATTTCGATAGTGAGCTGCTCGAGCCGCACCTGCCGGCAAGCTTCATCGCCACGCCGGTCATCAAGTCGTTGCCGACAACGCGCATGCCGGGTCTGGAATTTGCCGATGGCGCGAAACGGGCCTGGGATCCGAATTATAGCAAAACAGTCTTCATCTATGGCGGTCACTGGCTCGCTGATCCAGTGGACCCGCCGGGGCTGTCCTACAATCCGACGTTCGGCCGATCATCTAATCAGGAAATGCTGAATGGTGGGCCGGACCTGGCGCTCGATGCGGATGAGTTTGTCTTCTTGAGGCCGCACCAAAGCGAGGCAGTGTTCCTGCAATTTGGTGATATTGCCGTTTATGAGGCTGGCGAGATTGTCGACTATTGGCCGGTTTTTGACGCGTCGGCTTAAGGGCGGCTAGGCCTAGAACCCGCCACCGGTTTTAAAGCCTCCGCCGCGTTTGCGTGATTTCGAACTGCGCCGCGAGCTGCGTTTACGAGTTGGGAAACTGCTGCGTCGACGGCTGCGGCCACCGCCAATACCGCCTCCACCAATTCCGCCGCCCATGCCGCCGCGCATTGCTTCTTCGGCGATCACTTCGAGAATGTCATAGATTTGAAACTCTGAGCCTGAACGCCGACCGCCAAAGCCATTGCGCGTGCGACGTTCGCGGCGACGGACGGATTGGTGGATCTGTTTCAAGGCGCGGCTGACCGACGTCCGGCCCGATGCCAGACTTGATAGCGCGTCGTCAAAAAGCGCGATCTTGATCAATGCAGCGTCACTATCGAATCGCGCTTCTTTGAACCGGCGACGCAGAGCCTCGAAGGCGCCGAGTTCCTCGCCAAGCCGGGTCGGCGCTTCCGAAACACGCTCAGTTTCAAGCTCGAGCGACATTTCTTCGGTGCGCAGTGAGACCAGGTCATCGACGATCTCGTCATCATCAAGCGATACCGTTTCCGCGGCCAGCATACGCAAGTCCGGCATGCTCATCGTTTGCAGGCCGCGTTCCAATAGTTTGCGGGCTTGCCGGGCCGGGCCGTCTTCGCCAATCAGGGTTCGGGCGTGTTGCTCCGTCAGTTCGGTATGGCGGGCTTCGGCGGCCGTGATGTCGGCGTCAAT
>CAYGUD010000155.1:0-5842 GCA_964352865.1 uncultured Hyphomonas sp. | reverse complement strand
TTAGGAATCTGTTGCTCTATCCTACTGAGCTACGGGACCGTATAAGTAGCCATATCCAATTCAGGGGACAGATAGAAGAGAAACCATGATCCGTTTTGGGATTTGGGCCTTATGTCTTGTCGCAATCAGCTGCACAGCGCCGTCACCTATGCCAGATATGCAGCCTGGAGAGGTCGGGAGGGTCACAAAAATCATTGATGGCGACGGCCTGATCCTCGACACTGGACAGAATGTACGACTGATCTCGATCCAGGCGCCGGTTCTGTCGCCGCGCGATCATCCTGCCGAACCTTATGCCGGAGAGAGCGCGCGGGCGCTTGAAGATATGGCGCTCGGACGGCGCGTGCAGCTTTTCTATCCGGGACTGACCCGCGACCGGTATGATCGCGCGCTGGCGCACGTGGTCACGATCGATGCGTCGGGCCCGAGCATCTGGCTAAACCATGCCATGGTCGAGCGAGGCGCCGCGCGCGTACGATTGTATGGCGGCACATCGGCACGCGGGCAGGAATTGCTGCAGACCGAAATGGAAGCCCGAAACGCTGAACGCGGCCTTTGGACGAGGCCCGACTATGCGATACGCGATGTCCGCCAGCTCAATGGTTCCGAGCACGGTTACTTTCTCGTTGAAGGTGTATTGGGACCGGAGCTGACTATCGATGCTGAGGCAGAAGCTGACTTGCGATATGCGCCAGCCTGTCGGCGCATGTTTGAAGAGGCAAACCTGATCTTGAGAGTCGACAAGGATGCTCGCTCCGCTTGCGGATTCAGTGATGGTTCGACGATACTATTGCGCGGCTGGGTGTCTGAAGGGACTCTGAGTCTTCGCCATCCCTGGCATTTGCAATTACAGACGGCAGACTAACCAGCAATATACTGTGCGCCATTCACGGTCATCGTCGCGCCGGTAATGAAGGCTGCATCTTCGCTGGCGAGGTAAACACACATGGAGGCAATCTCTTCAGCTTTGCCCAGCCGTCCAACAGGGATTGTGGAGATGATGCTCTCGAGAACATTTTCTGGCACGGCGCGCACCATCTCAGTGTCGATATAGCCGGGGCAAATGACGTTCACAGTTATGCCTTTTTTGGCACCTTCCTGCGCCAGCGCCTTGGTAAAACCAATCAACCCGGCTTTCGCCGCAGAGTAATTGACCTGACCAAACTGACCCTTTTGGCCATTGATCGAAGAGATATTGATGACCCGTCCAAAGCCGCGATCGCGCATTCCTTCCCAGACCTGCCGCGTCACGTTGAAGGCTGAATCCAGATCGACAGAGATAACTTTCTGCCATTGTGCCTGGCTCATTTTATGGAAAGGCGCATCCCAGGTGATGCCGGCATTATTGACCACAATATCCACTGGCCCAAGGTCCGCTTCGATTTGCGCCAATCCGGCACCAACTGAGTCGTAGTCAGAGACATCAAACTTGTAGCATGTCGCGCCCGTCGCCTGCTCACAGCTTTTTGCGGCCTCGTCATTGCCACTGTAATTTGCTGCAACCGCGTAGCCAGCAGCTTTCAATCCGGCACTGATCGCCAGACCGATTCCGCGCGTTCCACCTGTTACCAGCGCTGTTCTGGACATGACCTCTTCTCCCGCTATGCTGCGCAGCATGAAATTTGCTGCGTCTGCTAAATTCGATGTAAGCACATCGCGGCTATCGCGCGCAATCGTACTTTCGTCTGCGTCTTGACCGTAACAGATTGCGCTGCGGAAACGAGCAATAATTTTGGTCTTTAGACCCAGGAAGGGCACAATATGGCGAAATCAAACGGAACGTCTGACACCGTCATCATCAAGAAATATGCAAATCGCCGACTGTATGACACGTCGACCTCGTCTTATGTGACACTGGATCATCTTTCGGAACTGGTCCGCCGCGAAGTTGATTTTGAAGTCGTTGATGCCAAAACCGGCGACGATCTCACGCGGCAAGTTCTGACCCAGATAATCTTCGAGAAAGAGAATAAGGGCGAGGGCGCTTTGCCAGTAAACTTCCTGCGCAAGCTGATCGGATTTTACGGCGCCGGATCTCAAAGTCTGCTGCCGGCCTGGTTGGAAATGAGCATGAACAGTTTCGCCGAAAGGCAGGAGCGCTGGACCAAAGCAGTCGGAACGGCCAGCCCATTCACAATGTTCGAGAAACAGGCTCGCGCGAATATGGAAATGTTCGAAAAGGCCGTGCGCATGTTCACGCCCGGTGCGTCGTCTCGCAAATCCAAACGCGGCGAACGGACCGCCGCGCCCGGTGATGAAGCGATGGAAATGCTACGCGCCCAGATGACTGCCATGCAGGACCAACTGGACGCGCTGTCTAAGCGGTAACCGTCATCAATTGGAGCTCTTGAGCATATTGTGCGGTCGAAACGTCTCGCCGCGCGCGTGCGCTTCGCTAAAGGCTTTGCCCGACACCAGCATGACGACACCGCCGTCTTCTGCTCCAGTCGTATTATAAGTGCCCCAACCGATAGCAAGGTCTGCATATCCGTCCGTATTGAGATCACCAACCGTGGTAACATAACTCAAGAGGCGACTTTTTCCGCGCGGAATAGCCAACTTGCCAGCTCCCGCCAGGGGCAGTGGAACGATGGATGTTCCCCCTGCTGGAAGATCGCTTGCAGACAAGGTAAAACTCTCAAATATATGTCCTATGGCTTCACCGGCACCAACGAAGAGATAAGTCTCATGCAGACCATCTTCAGGCGCCCGAAGCGCATGAACATGCTCCACACGTGCTTCATCCAGGCCCAAATTACTCGGCGTTGCGGCGAGCTGGATCGTCGCCCCGCTCGCAATCATGCGGCGCAAGTCTTTGGTTTCGCCAATTTCTGACAATAGATCGGGATCGCCGCGCACGATATAGGCTGAGTCATCCGCTCCCTGATATCGAGCCCAACTGAAGCTGAAATCGTCGAGTCCATCCCCAGTCACGTCGCCAAGGGCGTTGACCATGAAATGCTGTTCTGTGCCGGTGGAGGGTCCATCGGTAAAGTGAACAAACGGATCTTTGGCCTTTTTAAAAAACCGATCGAACGCTGAAATGGTGATTCGCCCACCCTCCTGCATCATGTCGAGCAGTTGCGATCCACCAAAGACCAAGATTCCTGAGTCTCCAGCCTGAGGTCCTGGCATGGGAATGGCGATGTCCATCAAATCGTCCCCATCGACATCTCCGATGGCGGTTAGCGGACCACAAGTAAAATGGTTGCCGGCATAAGAAAAATACGCAGCTTGTTGGGCCTCAAAAAGATCAGTGATGGCGCGTTCGTCGCGATCGATCAAAGCACCTTGTAGTGCTGCCCCTGACAGGGTGAATACATGCGCTTCAACTGTACTACCATTCCGTTCATAAGTGGCGCAAAACGCAATCTCTGACAGCCCATCGCCATCTAAGTCGCCGAGCGGCGAGAGCGTTCTTGGGTCCAGTTTGTGACCAAAACGCACGACTTCAAGGCTGATCACACCGGATGGCAAATCGGCCAAGGATAATTCAGCCCCATTGCTCATCTGTTGGGCGAGCCCAGCCCCAGACATGACGTGAATGGTCTGATCATCTTGCGAGATGAGGAAATCATCCACCTGATCGCCGTCCAGGTCCGGGATAAGTGCCATATTATATCCGAGGTTTAGAGTATCATCTGATCCCGCAATATGCATCAGACCGGCCCCGGATGTGTCTTTTAGTATTAAAGACGTCGTTTGGCTCAGGACTTCCCCAGACACCAAATAGGCATCGCCTGACGCGTGATAGTCGGCTGGTGGGAGTGTTTGATAATTGTCTCTTTGATGTCGTCCTGGCGCGGCAACAGCGAGGTCCGGAAGGCCATCAGCATCGAGATCGCCGAGCGATGTTATGTTTCGACCAAGCCCCCCAAACGTCTCTTCGCCGTGTATCCAGACAACAGGATGGTCTTCAAAAATCTCTTTTTGGTCCAAAACGTCCAGCGAGAAATCAATCGGAGGGAAGCTCGGATATTCGTAAGCCGTCATTTGCAGCTCGAACGAACTGTCGCGATTGGCATCCTCGGGCCGCTCAAAATCAACTGGCTTGACCAGCGTCAATTCGCCAGTCGCTTCATCATAGGTAAAATGCTCGGAATCGCCATTGCCATTGTCGCCAAACCGCAAACCAATGAAACCGCCGCGACCATCAGGTGAACGCGCAATCAACGTCCAATCTTGGTTTTCTGGAATCTCCGCCAAAGTCCGGGGCTTCGACGCACTTGTGGCCGAATTGGTTTGACGGTTCGGCGGTGACGTAATCATCAATGTGAAATCGGCTGCCGCTGCACCTCCGCCCGCAGGGCCGCCTTCTACAGGCTGTTCTTCACCACTCGGCGGGGTCGGGGCGGGTACAACTGCGGCGTCGCCGCCCTGGCTGCAAGCAGACAGAAGAAAAATCGAGATCGCGAAGGGGGCCGCGCTGTGTCGCAACATGAGAAATCCTTTCCCAAAATGGCAACGCAGCACTGATCAGCTTAAGAGCGAAGCATTTCCGCCGCTTTAAGCGGATCATTCAAATTGTAGGAAACACGGCAAGGCCTGGTTGATCAGCGCGCTCTAATTCAGCGCTCGAACAGCCACAACCTCGCCGCTATCTTGCTCTTGTAACAAGACGACGCAACTACTCGTACAAGCAACGGGAACCGCATCTGAATCGCCCATCCAGAGACCAAGCGACTCAACGTTGGTGACTGGGTTGACCATATCGGTCTCATTTGCATCGCCGGAAAGATAACTGACCAGTTTTAGCTCGAGTATCTCATCGCTTTGTCCGGTCACACGAACGCCGTCATCATCCCAGGCGAGCACAGGCACATCGTCCCGGCGCTGTTGGGTACGGTTTCTGATATTGCGCTTGATGTCCTTCTGACGAGTGCCGGGGCACTCTTTTGCGCCATCATAGAACGATTGCGGCGTATAGGGCGCGCGTAGACTCAAGCGATCCGTATACGCCATCTGGCGCTCTTTCGCTTCCGGTAGCGACATCGGATCAGGCTCTCCGAGATAGTCCCAATAATTGACCGTCCAGGTCAGGATCAGAACGTCATCACGTTCTGCATTGATCTTTTGCATGGCGCGGTGGGCTTTCGGGCAAGCCGGACAATTCTGATTAGCGAATAGCTCAACCAGTACCGGACGATTGGCGTCGGCCTGCGCCGATCCCATCATCAGACCCAAACATGCAAGAAGAGCGAAGAAACGTATCATGTGGGCCTCATAGCCGTTTCTTCACCCCAGGATCAATTCACTTGCTTGTGAGAAGTGCGTTACACCGCCTCATGCGCGAGATTGCGCAGCACATAATGCAAGATGCCGCCATTGCGATAATAGTCGAGCTCATTGTCCGTATCGATACGCACTGTGGTCAGCGCTGTGACTTTAGAGCCGTCAGCCTTGGTGATCTGGACATCGACCTTCTGACGCGGCTGGATTTGATTGATCCCTTCGATTGTGACTTCCTCGTCGCCTTTAAGGCCAAGAGATTCCCAGGTGACTCCATCATCGAACTCCAGCGGCAGGACGCCCATTCCGATCAGGTTGGAGCGGTGGATCCGCTCAAAGGATCCGGCAATCACGGCCCGCACACCGAGCAGAATCGTGCCTTTCGCGGCCCAATCGCGCGACGAGCCGTTGCCATAAAGCGTGCCCGCAAACACCACGAGCGGGACGTTCTTTTCCATATAGCGCATCGCCGCATCATAGATCGGCATCTGGTCGCCGCTCGGATGATGGATGGTCACGCCGCCCTCAACACCCGGCACCATTTGATTCTTGATCCGAATATTCGCGAACGTGCCGCGCATCATCACTTCGTGATTGCCGCGCCGCGAGCCAT
>CAYGUD010000154.1:826-5847 GCA_964352865.1 uncultured Hyphomonas sp. | reverse complement strand
TGGCGCGTGGATCGATGGAGTGCTGAGACTGGCCGGCAGGCTTTTGTGCAAGTCGACCGCTATGGCCGGGCCTGGGTGCCTTATTTTGAAGGCATGGCGCGAAATTTTGCCGCTTATGATATTGCGACGCGGTTCTATTCGCCGAGTGATGTGGATGAGCTATGCCCGGATGTGTTCGAACAGGCCTTGGAAACACTCTCCGTAGACGCCTGCGCAAGCAGGGGTCCAGGGACTACTCTCACCAACATTCACAGAGGCACATTCACGCCATGGACCCCAGCTTTCGCTGGCGTCTGCGGGGAACGGATGTATCTCGAGCCGGGCTAGTTCTGGCGCCCTGCATCTCACCAAACGCCTCATCCCAAGCCTGTCGAAGGTCGAGGCCGCGCTTACCCGAAAGCTCCATAAGTTCACGACGCTCACCCCAACTCAGCCCCGAAAACCGGACTTGCAACAAACGGCAAGTGCGGCCGCGGGCGCTGATATCCGGACCTAAGCTGACTTGTCCATTTTCACCGTCAACAGGACCGCAAGGCCCATCAGGAACAATACGGAGATCGAGGCCATACCGATGCGCTGGCTGTTAAACGCGGTGGTGAAAATCTCTACCAACAGTGGGCCGGCCCAAACCGTGACCGTGCCAGCAATCGCGTAGAGCCCAAAAAACTCGCCGCTGCGCCCAGGAGGGGCGAGGTGAACCAACATGGACCGACTAGATGAAATGCTCGCCGTCGCGGTTACGGCAACCACGCTGATCGATCCGAGATAGACCAGGTCTGACAGGGTCTGGAACACCAGGCCATTCCAGACCTGGTAATTCTCAATCAAGCCGAACAGGATGCTGTCCTGCGTAATCGAGAGTTGGAAGGCCAAAGTCGCAACCATGCCGATTATGGAGATGATCAGAGCGATTTTCGGTCCAAATCTCGTATCCATCCAGCCGCCAACCAAGCCGCCGCCAAAGGCCCAGATAGAGCCAAAAATGGCGTAAGCGGTCATTTCCAGAAAGCCCCATTCAAGGAACAAAGCGACATAGACAGCCCCGAGCGCCAGGAGCGCTGCCATGGCGTCTGCATAGAGCATTCGCGCGATCAGGAATTTCATCATTTGCAGGTATTTTGCCGCTTCCCGCACGGTCTTGAACACGGCCTGGGCACCGTCTTTGAAGGCTTTCGGCCAGCTTGCGCCTTTGGTGCCGCCATCTTCGGCGTTCAAAAAGAAGGGAATCGAAAAGACGACCAACCAGACGGCGCAAATCGGCCCGGCAAGACGTTGATGTTCAAAGGCTTCCAGGCTGATTCCAAATTGCGGCGCGGCGAAGGGCCAGCCAATGATGCCAGGCAAAGCGAACAGCCCGACCAAGGCAATGAAGAGAAGCGTCGCGGCGAGATTTCCGAGCCCCAGGCCGAGGCCGGATATCATGGGCAGAGATTTCTGGTCGCCAGCAACCGCGAGCATCGAATTGTGCGTCACTTCGGAATAGGTATAGCAGACATAGGCGATCACCAGGAAGGTCATGACGGTGCCCGTCGACAGCCCTTCTTCGCCAGGGATGGCGTACCAGAGCATCCACGACATCAGCGCGATCATGCCCAGAAAGACCGCCAGGATTGGCTTGCGCGAACCGCCTCTATCCAGCGCCGCGCCAAGGAAGGGCGCTGTAAAGGCGCCCACCAGACCGGCCCATTTGGTCACCGATGCGATTGCGGCTTGGCCGCCGGCATTCGCCGTTCGACGGGCTGTCTCTGGGTCCATGCCATCCAGCTCACCGCTGGCCAGAATGTCCGCCCCAATGACGTCGCGGGCGAAATAGGGCGCGAAAATATAGATGACGATGAGGATGTAATACGGATTTCGCGCCCATTCGAAGACGGCCCAGGCAAAACCGGTTTTGTCGAGGGCACCGCCCCTGCCGTAATGCGCTGTATTATCGATAAGGTCAGTCGTCGCGGCTGGCGCGGCAGTATCAGTCATTCAGGTTTCCTCACATTCGCTCTGTCGGCGATTGAGGACCACTCTGCGTCATTCTTTGGAACGTGCATAGGGCCGAACAGGATTGAGTGTTGGTTCCCTCGGGGCCGCCCACAAAAAATCGGGCAATCCGAAGATTGCCCCTTCAAATGTTCTGGATCTGCGCATCGGCGGTGCCAACGCCCTCAACCCCATTGTGTTCGTGGTGGGAAACGCTACATCCCGTCCGATCATGTTACAGATTTCAAATCTCGATTATCGCGTAGAGGCGCGCCCATTGTTTGAAGCGGCCTCAGCGACGATTTCAGGCGGCTGGAAAGTCGGCCTGGTCGGCCGCAATGGCACCGGTAAATCAACGCTGCTGCGTCTGATCCGAGAGGACGTTGAGAATCCCAGTGCCGACAGTTCGATCCGGCTCAGCAGCAATGCCCGGCTTGGTTGGGTGGCGCAGGAAGTGGCGCCGGGTGAAGAGACGATCATGGAGATCGTGCTCGCCTGCGACGAGGAACGCGCTTCGTTGATGGCGGAGGCCGACACCGCGACCGATCCGATGCGGATTGCCGACATCCATACGCGCTTGATTGATATTGATGCCTGGTCTGCTGAAGCACGCGCGGCTGAAGTCTTAATGGGCCTGGGGTTTAAACATGCCGATCTGTCCCGTGCCTCAAGAGAGTTTTCGGGCGGCTGGCGGATGCGCGCTGCAATTGCCGGCGTGCTGTTCTCGCAGCCGGATTTGTTGCTGCTGGACGAGCCGACAAACTACCTCGATCTTGAAGGTGCCGCCTGGCTGGAAACCTATATCAAGCGCTATCCACACACTGTGATTATTGTCTCGCATGATCGCGAATTGCTGAATCGCTGCGTCACCCACACGATGGCGCTGGAGCATAAGCAATTGTCCATCTGCCCTGGTGGTTATGATGACTGGCTCAAGCTACGTGCAGCGAAAGCAGCACAATTGGAAAGCCAACGCGCCAAGCAGGAAGCCGACCGCGCTCACTTGCAGTCTTTTGTCGACCGCTTCCGCGCCAAGGCGTCAAAAGCGCGGCAAGCCCAATCGCGAGTAAAGATGCTGGAGCGGATGCAGGATATTACTGTGCCGATCAGCGAGCGCACGACGCCCTTTTCGTTTGAAACACCAGAAGGACGGTTGGCGCCGCCAATGCTGGAATTGCAAGACGCGACGCTCGGTTATGGAGATGAGGCGATCATCCTGGACGGCGTCAATCTGCGTCTGGACCCGGATGATCGGATCGCGATTGTCGGCACCAATGGCCAGGGCAAGACAACTCTGGTCAAATCGATTGCCGAACGTTTACCGCTTATGGATGGCAAGCGCGTTGTTCCGAAGGCCGTGCGGATTGGCTATTTTTCGCAGGACCAGATGGACGAGCTGACACTCGGCGAAACCGTCCTGGACCATGTGCGCCGTGCGCTGCCGCCAGATACCAGTATCGCCCGACAACGGGCCATAGCGGCGAGTATGGGGTTTTCGCACGAAAAGGTTGAAACCAAAGTCGACAAACTGTCCGGCGGTGAGAAAGTCAGGCTGCTGCTCGGCTTGATGGCAATTGAGAAGCCGCACGTGCTGATCCTTGATGAGCCGACCTCTCATTTGGATATTGATAGCCGCGAAGCCCTGATCTACGCACTGAATGACTTCCAGGGTGCGGTGTTGCTGATCACCCACGATGTCTATCTGGCAGAAGCGACAGCGGATCAGCTCTGGCTTGTAAAAGACGGCGCTGCGACACGTTACGATGGCGATTTGCAAGACTATCGTGCGCTCGTGCTGCGCGCCGATCGCGAGCCTTCTCAGCCCAAAGCGAAGAAGGAAAACAAGCCGAAGACTGGGACAGAAAAAGCCGATACAGCGACAGAAGCGGCACCGCGGCTGAATAAGAGTGAAGAACGCAAACGCGCCTCTGAAGCCCGTAAAGCCGCTGCGCCGCTCAAAAAGCTGGCGGATCAGGCTGAACGCCAGCTCAGTACCGCGGCCAGGCGTGTCGCCAATATTGATAGCGATCTTGCGACCCCTGGCCTGTCTTCGGATGAGCTGCAGGATCTGATGCGCGACCGTGCGGCCCTGGTCGAGGACATGGAGCAAGCAGAGATGGATTGGCTTGAAGCGATGGAAGCCTATGAAACGGCCGTGTCAGCCTAGGCCCGATAGGACTAAGCCAGCGCCAGTTTGTAATTGCGGCGCGTCACGCGTGGATCAATACGCAACGTTTTGAAGCTTTCTGCCTCAACTGCGTTGAACATCGCATCCGCGCGTCTTTTGTCCGAAGGCAACATCAATTGATAAGCGTCCAACGCGTCTTGCAACCGTAGCAGGGAGAAGGTGCGCGCCGCTATCATGCCAGCATGTCCGCCTGTTGCGAACGGCACCATGCCCAGTCCGCGCGGCACTTCCGCTCGCGGATCTGCGGTCTCTGCCCAGGTATTGAAGAGATCGATGGTCGCCGTCAGCACCGGAACATGTTCACCAAGTGCGACTTTCAGGATCGGCAATAAGGTGCGCGGAATATCATCGCTTGGAATCAGCTCGCCAGTTTTGCCTTCGCCAGCGATGACACGCTCAACATAATCAGCGACTTTCGGCGCCGTGCGTTTCATATGTTCGCCTGTGTTCTTGTCGCGATACTGGTGGGCATAAAGGGGTCCGATCAGCGCGAAGTCTGCATAGCTGGCCCGGGTACCGAGCAAGTAGGGAAGTTTTTCGAGATGTGCTGAGAAGTCGGAGAGAAATTGCTCATAGGCTTTTTCGACACCTGGCGCGGTTTCTTCTGTGATCCCGAGCATGGGCACAAAGCTTCGGAACCGCTGACCGACCGCTTTACCCGCTTCATACTGTTCTTCCGGTGTGCCGTGTGGCGCAGCGTTCTTGCCGAACTCGCCATAGATCCAGTCTTCATTATGATTCCAGCGATAATGCATCGCTGGTAGTATCATCCATTCGTCCGCGAAAAGCTGCAAGAGATAAGTGACCAACAATTGCAACGGCGTATTTGGCAACGCCTGCAAGTCACTGCCAGGTTTTTCGA
>CAYGUD010000154.1:0-816 GCA_964352865.1 uncultured Hyphomonas sp. | reverse complement strand
GTCCTGGACATAGTTGCCATCCGGCGTTTTCAGAACCGGAATGACGGGCCAGCCAATGTTTGCAATAATTTCATTTTTCATGATCTCCGGACCAGGCGCGATTTCGGTGAATTCGACGCCTTTCCAGCGCAGATAGGCGCGGGCTTTGCCCGAAAAGTAACTCATCTCGCTGCCGAAAAGCGTATAGCCCGTCATCGTTGATCTCCTCGCTCCATTCGCGTCGCCCTAAATAGCAGAAAAAGCAAGCGCGAAGGGCTAGAAGTTTACCAGAATCGAGGATTCCTTAACCCTATCAATGCAATCCCACGAACATTGCAGAGAACAAGGCAGCGCGTCACGTTTCCGCCTGATTCTCCGCTAATAGAAACACAAGTTTACAATAGCGGCTGCGGTCGCAGATCAGAAAGATTGGGCTCGTTTATGGAACCAGAAGCGCTGGCAGACGTACACTCGCAGGGAACTTTTTCCATGCTGGAGTTGCTTTTAGCTGCCGACCCGGTGGTAAAATTGGTTCTCATCGCCTTGGTGATTGCCAGTATCTGGTCGTGGGCGGTGGTTGCCGAGAAGCTGTTTTCGATTGGCGGTGCACGCAAAAAAGCGAGCGCCTTTGAAGAAGCATTCTGGAATGGCCGCGCTGATGAATATGAAACTCGCCCAGGCCAAAGCCCGGATAATGCCGGTGCGCGTTTATTCGCGGCGATATCGCGTGAGTGGCGCGATGCGAAAAATATCTCCCCGCAAGAGCACGGCGCCCTGGTAGCCAGAGCCGAGCGGTCGCTTCGCGCAAGCGTCGATCGCGAAGTCGGCAAGATCTCC
>CAYGUD010000153.1:1774-5860 GCA_964352865.1 uncultured Hyphomonas sp. | reverse complement strand
TCATCGATGCGCACGCCGATATCGCCTTGCCGGAGACGTCGCCGCTTTATCTCGGCGCTGACGGTACGTCGAAAGTCACACCGGAAAAGCTGAAAGCAGGCGGTGTCGATGCCGTGGTCATGAGCATCGCAGCCGGCCCGAAACCCCGCACCGATGCTGGGCGGGCGGCAGCTTATGCGGAAGCCTCTGCGAAACTCGCGGCGATTCAAGCCATAGTTCAGGCGCAACCGGAAAGCCTCGCGATTGCGCGAACTGCAGATGAAGTCCGGACCAATGCAGCGCAAGGCGTGACGTCAATTGTTCTCGGCTTTCAAAATGCCCAATCTCTCGAAAACGATTTGACCCGGCTCGACGAGTTTTACGCCGCTGGCGTCCGCGTGTTCGGCCTGACCCATATGGGGCATAATGGTTTCGCAGATTCGTCACGGCCGATGTTTGATGGGGAGACCGGCAAATACGAAGTCGAAGAAGAACATCTCGGCCTGTCTTATATTGGCCGCGCCGCGGCAGAGCGTATAGACCAGATGGGCGGCATCATCGATGTCTCTCAAATGTCAAAAGCGGCGACACTGCAAGCAATTGAACTTTCGGAGACCCCGGTCATTGCCAGCCATTCAAATGTAAAAGCCCTGTCGGATGTGACTCGAAATCTCTCGGATCAGGAAATCGATTTCATTGGCGAGACCGGCGGCGTGATTCATATCGCAGCTTTCAGCGCCTACCTGGTCGACTTGTCTGATCCGGAATTGTTGGAAAATATCCGCGGTGTTCGGCGCGACGCTGGTCTGCCGGAAACCTATTCCTATCCGTATGAGCTCTATTGGGAACTGGAAGATGATGCCGAAAAATTGGCCTTCCTGACTAATATGCGCGCCTTGGTCGGCCGCGAAGATGTCGCTCGGATGGTTGATCATATCGATTATGTCGTCGACCGGATCGGTATTGACCATGTTGGCATCGGTACGGATTTCAATCATGGCGGCGGTATTGTCGGATTTGCGGAAGCGGATTCCGCTCAGAATGTCACAGCCGAATTGGTCGCGCGCGGCTATACGGCTGAAGAGATCGACAAAATCTGGGGCGGCAATTTCCTGCGCGTGCTCGACATCGCATCCGCGCGATAGGCACTCAATCCTGGAATGATAGTCGATCGCACAGCGCAATGCTTGCGGGGGAAGTGGCGTTTTTCTGATCAAAGGGGCGGATTGTCAGGAAGACTGAATGGAGAGTTGGAGCGGGTACACGGAATCGAACCGAGCTCAACAGCTTGGAAGGCTGCCGCATTACCACTATGCTATACCCGCTCAGGGTCGCGACACCCATAGCATGGATTGTGCAAGTGGTGGAGGGGACTGGATTCGAACCAGTGTACGCAAAGCGGGCAGATTTACAGTCTGCTGGATTTAACCACTCTCCCACCCCTCCGGGGCACTTACACAACGCCATTTGACGCCGCGCTTTCCGACCGTCATTAGGGGGCTTTGACACCTCCGTCTTTCAACCGGAAACGGCCTTATAATGAGCAAGACCCCCCCGCGCAACCGTCCTAATTCACACAGGCGCAAATCTTCTGGTCGGCCCAGTGGATCCGGCGAAAACTGGCTATGGGGCATACATGCGGTCACAGCCGCGCTGGCCAATCCCAGGCGGTCGATCAAGCGCCTGGTCGGGACGCGAAAAGCGGTGGGCCGATTGGTGAAAGCGCCGGCCAAAGCTGAACTGATGGAGCCTAGCGCGATCGATGCATTGCTGCCGCGAGACGCGGTACATCAGGGTTTGGCGGTTCAGGTTGATCCACTCCCGCCTGCGCAAATCGAGGACATTATCGCATCGGGTGTGACGCGAATTGCCATTCTCGATCAGATCAGCGACCCTCATAATCTGGGCGCGATCTATCGTTCTGCAGCCGCTTTTGGCTTTGGCGCTGTGGTTCTGCAGACACGCAATGCGCCCGCAATCACAGGCGTCGCGGCGAAAGCCGCGGTCGGGGCCATCGAAACCGTTCAGGAATGCCGCGTCGTGAATATTGCCCGGGCGCTGGACGCACTGAATGATGCCGGGTTCCATACAGTTGGTCTGGCGGGCGAAGGGCGCGCGATGATTGATCAAGCCGTGACCGGCGCCGCAAAAATCGCCATTGTGCTGGGGGCAGAAGGCCCCGGTCTGCGACCCGGCGTGGCGAAAGCCTGCGCGGAGCTTGCGCGTATTCCGATTGCCTCTGAAATGGAAAGTCTCAACGTCTCCAATGCCGCGGCGATTGCTTTCTATGAGACCAATCGAGGCGGCTAAGGGTTTCACCGGATTGCGTGTCGGCGCTCAATTTGCTCTGGCAAAGCTCTGAGAAAGGGACCGCTATGGGCAATCTGATTTTCGACCCTCTGGCAATTGCGGCATTGGTCGGGTTTGGCAGTTTGATACTGATTTCCGTCGGCATATTCGTCTGGCTGTGGCGCAAAGCCGGCAAGGCGCCCGGCGAACGCTAGCGGATCCGGCGCGCGATGGCGTCTGCCATCATTGGCCCAAGCTCAGGGCCTTCGATTGGATAGAGATATGGCTCAATCAGTTCGAGCTCCATCAGCAAAAGTCGTTCGTCCTCGCCGCGCAACATATCGACGCGGGCGTAAAGCGGTGTGTCATCCAAAGTTTTCATAACGGCCTTTGCATCGGCCAAATCCTCTGGCGAAGGCGTGATGGGAGTTTCGGTCCCGCCATATGTCGCCTGTATACGATAATCACCCGACTTAGCGGTTTTCAGAAGGGCATGACAGAAGGCGCCGTCGATGAACACGAAACTATATTCGCCTTCTTCCTGAATTTTCGAGAGAAACGGCTGCACCATCATAGGATGCGGCATCTCAGGTCGCGCGTCATCCGGCGCCAGGCGAAACTGTCCATCCGCCCCTGCCCCAATTTGGCGTTTGAAAACCAGGTCACCACTTCCGAGCTGTTCAAATGCGGCCGCGAACGAAGCGTCATCAACGCGGTCAATCCAAAGTGTCGGAATCAGCCGCGCGCCTTTTTCAGCGAGATCGCGCAAATAGCCCTTGTGACTGTTCCACTGAACCAGATCGGCTGTGTTGAACAATTTGGTTTTGCGCTCAATGCGCCTCAGCGTCTCGAGGAATTGATCATGATGATCCCAATAATCCCAGGTCGTGCCAATGATCGCAGCGTCAAATTGCGACCAGTCGAGCGCGTCGTCGGCCCAATCCAGGTCCACAATCTGCATCCCTTTTTCGGTAAATGGCGCGCTCAAGGCGTCGATCATGCGATCATGTTCGAACGCATCCGATCGCCGCGTCGGAGATCCAGGCAATGTCGCCTTTGAAGCGAGATAAGCAATCTTCATCATAACAGCGCCTTAGCTGGGCTGATCAGTTGCGTCCAGTGTAGGGTTCTGGCAGATGCAGCGACAACGATTCTAAAGGATATCCCAATGACTGAAGCGGTTTTCGACGTGGTTGGACTTGGCAATGCCATTGTCGATGTGATCTCGACGCAAGATGATGCCTTCCTCGAAAAATGGGGCATCAACAAGGATGCGATGAACCTCATCGAAGAGGATCGCGCCGATCTGTTGACCAAAGCTTCCGTCAATGCGCTTGAAACGTCCGGCGGCTCTGGTGCCAACACCATTGCGGGCATTGCCAGTTTTGGCGGTAAAGCCGCCTATATTGGCAAAGTCGCTGATGACCGCCTCGGAAAAGTCTTCAAGACCGACATGGCGGCAGTTGGCGTGCCATTCGAAACCATCCCTCTGACCGGCGGCGCCGCAACAGCGCGGTCCATCATTTTTGTCACGCCGGATGGCAAGCGCAGTATGAACACTTATCTCGGTGCGTCGGTCGATTTTTCACCTTCGGATGTTGATCGTAAGACCGTCGATGCGGGCGGCATTCTCTATCTTGAGGGCTATCTGTTTGACAAAGAAGCGGCGAAAGCCGCCTTCGTTCACGCCGCTGAATTGGCGCATGCGGCTGGACGGAAAGTGTCGCTGACTCTGTCGGACAGTTTCTGCGTCGATCGCCATCGCGACAGTTTCCGGCAACTCATCCGCACTCAGGTGGATATTCTATTCGCCAATGA
>CAYGUD010000153.1:0-1764 GCA_964352865.1 uncultured Hyphomonas sp. | reverse complement strand
CTGATACTGGCCTGGCAGCGATCACACGCAGCGAAAAAGGATCGGTTATTATTGGCGACGGCGATCCAATTGTCGTTGCGGCTGAGCCTGTCAGCGAAGTCGTCGACACAACAGGTGCGGGCGATCAATATGCCGCTGGATTTCTGTTTGGTGTTGCGCGTGGCTTGCCGCTGGCAACTTGCGCCCGACTTGGACATATCGCGGCGGCCGAAGTGATTTCGCACTATGGCCCGCGCCCGGAAGTTTCGCTGGCAACGCTTGCGGCCGAGGCTGGAATTTCGGTCTAAGCGTTGAGCGCTTCTTCGGCATAATCCAATCGGTCGTGACCAAAGAACATCTCGTCGCCGACAAAGAAAGTAGGGGCGCCAAATGCGCCGCGTTCTACGGCTTCTTCGGTATTGGCGCGAAGCATTGCTTTGGTTTCGGGATCTGTGCCGAGGCTCCATAACCTGTCTGCATCCAGCCCGTCGGACCCGATCGCCTGTTTAAACTGGGCCTCGTCGCCAGCATCAATACCCTCTGGTTTGCCCCATAGATGTTTCCAGCCGGACTGGAATAGTTTCATCTGTTGGTCCGGATCGTCTGCCAGGCGCAACGTCGCGCCAGCCAGCGGCCGCGTATTCATCAGAGGAAAGTGTGAGTTGAAGTGAAGCTCAAGGCCATAGCGTTTGCAGCATCGGGCAAGATCCGCACCCATATATTTGCCTTTGGCAGGGACCATTCCAGGTGGCCTGTTTCCAGTTGCCTGCATGACACCGCCGAGGAACATTGGTCGCAATTTCAATGTCGCTCCAGTCCGCTCGATAACACCGGGTACAACCGCTTGGGCGATATAGGCAGTGGGGCTGATATAGTCGAAAAAGAATTCCAGCGTCTTGGCCATTTGGGGCCCTCCAATGTTCCGGCGCAGCATAAAAATAGCGCTCCATAAGTTCTTATTTGGAACTTAGGGCAAATCAGGATAGGCTGACAAGTATGAAATGGACTGATTTAGACGAAAACTGGTGTCCGGTAGCCCGGACCCTGTCATTGGTTGGGGATCGCTGGACCTTGTTGATCTTGCGAGACTGCTTTCTCGGCATGTCGCGGTTCGATCAATTCGTCTCCAGCACGGGCGCGACCCGGCATCTGATTTCTGATCGGCTGAAGCGTTTGGTTGAAGCTGGCATCCTCGAGAAGCAAGCCTATTCAGAACGCCCAAAACGCTATGAATATGTGCTGACGGAAAAGGGTCAAGAATTCTCACCGGCGCTTATGGCGTTTCGGGATTGGGGGAAAAAGCATTTGCCCGTTCGGCGGACAAGTAAGGCTTAGTCGTCTTCGGGATCCAGGTCGCGTGCGACTTCAGCGCGGCGGAAAACCGCATCCATCTCTGCCGCCTCATCATAAGACAGGTCGGGAATGAAATGCAGTTGCGGGGTGAATTTCATTTCAATTTCGCGCCCCAGGCGGCCGCGCAAGAATCCAGCAGCGCGATTGAGCGCGGTGGAGATTTCTTCCATTTCAGCTTTGCCTGACTTGCCGAGCGCGGAACAGAATATATTTGCGTGTCGCAGATCCGGAGACGTGCGTACTTCCCCGATGGTTATCGCAACCCCTTGCAAAGCGGGATCTCGAAATTCCTCGCGCGCAAGAATTTCGACAAGGGCGTGCCGTACCAGTTCGCCAGCACGTAGCTGACGTTGGGTCGGGGCATGGGCGCCATGATTGGATTTTTTACTTCGGCTCATGCGCCCTTCATGCACTGCCCGAGGCGTCGCATAA
>CAYGUD010000152.1:0-5905 GCA_964352865.1 uncultured Hyphomonas sp. | reverse complement strand
TTGGAGCTCTCGGCAGGCTTTGGGAATATCTCGGTGAGGAGGCGGCTATCGGGCAAGCTTACAGCGTCCTCGCAATCAGCATTTTCATCACTTCATTGGCACCGCCATAGATGCGCTGAACACGTGCATCCTGGTACATTTGGCCAATGGGGTACTCATCCATATAGCCCCAACCACCATGCAGCTGGAGGCACTCATCGATGATCTTGCACTGCAGGTCCGAAATCCAGTATTTCGACATAGAGGCCGTCGCAGCATCCAGCTCGCCCTTCAAAAGCAGCTCGGTGCAATGTTCGGCAAACACCTTCGCAACCGTCGCTTCCGTCTTGCATTCGGCCAGTTTGAACTGCGTATTCTGGAAATCCATTATTGTACCGCCAAACGCTTTGCGCTGCTTCACATAAGCGACGGTTTCCTGGATCGCACGTTCGATCATGCCAATGCCCTGGATACCAATGATGTGACGCTCCTGCGGGAGCTGCTGCATCAGCTGGATGAAGCCTTTGCCCTCTTCTTCGCCGAGCAGCGCCGATGCCGGAACTTTCACATCGTTGAAGAACAGCTCTGACGTATCCGCCGCAGGCTGACCAATTTTCTTGAGGTTGCGGCCACGTTCAAAGCCTTCAACTTCATCCGTTTCGACCAGCATGATCGAAATACCTTTGGCGCCTTTGCTCGGGTCCGTCTTGGCGCAAACCAGAACCAGATTGGCGGTCTGGCCATTCGTGATAAAAGTCTTTGAACCGTTGATGACATAGCCATTACCGTCTTTAGCGGCGGTTGTTTTGATGGCTTGCAGGTCCGAGCCTGTACCGGGTTCAGTCATCGCGATCGCACAGACCATTTCGCCCGAGGCGAGCTTCGGCAAAAGGCGCTGCTTCTGGTCTTCGGTGCCGTAATGAATGATGTAAGGCGCTACGATGGCATTGTGCAAACCGATGCCGAAACCGGCAATACCTTGCAGTTCAAGCTGTTCGATAATCACCGCGTCGTGGCGAAAATCGCCGCCGGCGCCGCCATATTCCTCCGGGGCGGAGACAAGCAAAAGCCCCTGCTCCGCAGCTTTGTACCAGATATCTCGAGGGACAGCCCCGGCTTCACGCCAGCTTTCAACGTGCGGTTTCAATTCCTTTTCAAAGAATTGAGCGACGGCATCGCTAAAGATCTTGATTTCCTCATCCTGACGCCACTGTGATGGAGGGACATTGAGGACATCAGACATGTAGAAGCTCCCGAAAATGGATTATTACGTTTACGTTCACGTCAACATAGGTGATCAAACGGGTTTTGACCAGTCGTGACGTAACGGGAAGGTGTGCCCCAGGTCCGTCCATCCACTCGAATTGACGGACCCAGGTCACAAGTTCTCAAACTAGAAACGGTCTGCTGGCAAAGCCATCATCAGATCCGCGCCGGTTTTCAGCTTCGCCAAGTGCGACGCCGCTTCTGGCAAGACGCGGGAAATATAGTATTTCCCAGTCGTGATCTTGTCGTCGAAGAAAGGATCATCACCCTTCTTCTCGATCGCGACTTTCGCCATCATCGACCACATATAAGTCAGCGCCGTGAGGCCAAACAATTGCAGGTAATCCGCAGAAGCTGCACCGGCATTATTAAAGTCGCTCATACCATTCTGCATCAACCATGTTGTGCCGTCTTGCAGCTGCGCCTTGGCGAGTTTCAGGCCTTCGATGAATGGCTCAAGCTCAGCATTGCCTTCATGGGTGCCAATAAAGTCATCCATTTCTGCAAAGAAACTGAAGACCGCGCGACCACCATTTGACGCCAGTTTTCGGCCGACCAGATCGAGCGCCTGAATACCGTTCGTGCCTTCATAGATCAGCGTGATCCGGCAATCGCGAACGAATTGTTCGAGCCCCCATTCCTGGGTAAACCCTGAGCCGCCGTGAATTTGCAACGCCTCATTGGCCATTTTAAACCCGCGATCGGTCAGGAACGCTTTCAGGACCGGCGTCATCAACGCCATATAATCGCTCGCCTTTTCGCGAACTTTTTCGTCAGGCGACTTGTGGTGCAGATCGCCATGAAGCGCAGTCCAGTAAGTGAATGCGCGAGCGCCTTCGATAAAGGCTTTCTGATCCATCAACATGCGTCGCACATCCGGATGCACGATCACCGGATCCGCGGGCTTGTCTGGCGCCTGTGTCCCTTTCAGGGAACGCCCTTGCAGGCGGTCATTGGCAAAATCAACCGCGTTCTGGTACGCGACTTCAGCTTGCGCGAGGCCTTGCATGCCGACACCGAGGCGCGCTTCGTTCATCATCACGAACATCGTGCGCATGCCTTTGTGCTCTTCGCCTACCAGCCAGCCTGTGGCGCCATCATAGTTCATGACACACGTGGCATTGCCGTGAATGCCCATTTTCTCTTCGAGGCCGCCGCAAGACGCTTCATTGCGATCGCCAAGTGAACCGTCATCATTGACGATATATTTCGGCACAACAAAGAGAGAGATGCCTTTGATCCCCTCAGGGGCGCCTTCGATACGGGCGAGCACGAGGTGAATAATATTCTCCGTGAGGTCCTGTTCGCCACCTGAAATCCAGATCTTCTGACCGGTGATTTTGTAGGATCCGTCGGATTGTGGCACGGCTTTCGTCTTGATTAAGCCGAGATCAGTTCCGCACTGCGGTTCGGTCAGGTTCATCGTCCCTGCCCATTTGCCGGACGCCATATTGGGACCGTACATGGCGCGCTGCTCATCAGAACCGCCCGCCATCAAGGCTTCAAACGCGCCTGAGGTCAGGCCTGGATACATTGCAAACGCCATGTTTGCGGATGAGTTCATTTCATTCGCCGCCATGTTGACAACATAAGGCAGGCCTTGCCCGCCCATTTCAGGCGATTTGCCAAGCAACAGCCAGCCATTGTCGACCATTTGCTGATACGCTTCCTTGAAGCCGTCGGGCGTTTTAACGCTCGCATCAGCATTGCGCACGCAGCCTTGCTGATCGCCAATCATATTGAGCGGAAACAGAACTTCTTTCGCGAATTTGCCAGACTCTTCGAGAATGGCATCAACCAAATCTGGCGTCGCCTCCTCAAATCCCGGCAGGTTGGAATAGTTCTGGATCGATAGAACATCATGCAAGATAAACTGCATGTCGCGAACAGGTGCATCATAACGTGGCATCTGGTTTTCCCTCAGTCATATAAATTATCAAAACCGTGACGCTTGCTCTAGCGCCACGGTTTGGAAAGGTCATTCAACTCTTAACGGTCGAACTGTAATCATTTACGCATCATCGAGCTGGCGGCGAGCGACAGCATCATAGGCTTTCAGGTTTTGAGCCTCTTCCTCGCCGGGACCAATCTTGTCGAGCTGGCCCTCCAGCCATTCAATTCCATTATGCAGCTCTTGCAGCGCCATTTCGATATCTTCGCGCTGGCTTTCCAGTTCTTTGATCTGGTTCTGGAACTTGACCAGCGACATGCGCATCTGCGCACGTTGGCCATCTTCCAGACCATACAAGTCTAGGATTTCGCGAATGTCTGCGAGGGGTAAGCCGAGGCGCTTCAAGCGCACGATGATCTTAACGCGACCGCGGTCGCGATGAGAATAAACGCGCGTCATGCCATCCCGAGCCGGATGCAACATGTCTTTGTCTTCATAGAAGCGCAGTGCGCGAGGGGTGATTCCAAACTCTCTGGCAAGTTCCGAAATGGAGTAAGTGCGAGAGTCAGCGATAGAAAGAGAAGTTACGGTATCTGGCATGTTTGCAACTATGCCTCGTCTTTACGCGAACGTCAACGTCAGCCTTTGCGCCATCATAATCCGGATATGAACAAACATTTCGAATTAACGCTCATCTGTTTACCTTTTTAACCCGGAATTAAGAGCGATCGCTGCATTTCACTAAAAGAAATGGGTAAATCGGCGCGTTTTCGAATCGAATGCGCCTGAATTCGGAGTACCGGGCATGAGCCAATATGGGTCTTGGAGCGTTAAAGGGGTGGACGATCGTGCGCGCGCCATCGCTAAAGAAAAAGCCCGCCTGAAAGGCATAACGCTAGGCGATTACATCAATAATCTGCTGCTGGAAGGGCATAGCGAAGCAGGCCCACGCGATATGTCACGCTATCACGAGTCGCCGCTGACCAGTGCATTTTCTGAGCCGACCCGTCCCCATGCCCTGGATGGTCTGGCGCAACGTATTGAAGCTGTCGAAGCCCGTTCGACTCTTGCCATCACTGGCATCGATCAATCTGTCCTCGGTTTACTAGCACGCCTCGAAAGCTCTGAAAATTCGACTTCGGCGATGACCGCGGAAGTCGAGCGCATGGTCGACGAGCTTCGTGAGACTCATGAAATGCTGCACGACAAAGTCGGCGCCCTGGAAGCTGATGAGAGCGGTCGCCGCAGCCTTGAGGCGATGAAAGCGTTAGAAGATGCTTTGGGAAAGCTGGCCACCCATGTCTACGAAGAAGGCCGGCTTAACCAAGACGATTCCACGGCCATGAAGGGCCGTATCGAAGCCGGCTTTGGTGAGCTGAACGAGCGAGTAGAAGGCGTGGAAATCAAAGTCGAGTCGACTTTGGCTGAAGCTGCACAGCGTGTTGAAAAAGCAGTCGAACAGGCCGAGCTTCGCGCTGAAGGCACGTCTCGTCACTTGTCTGAGCGCGTCTCAAACATTGAATCGTCTGTCGCGACCAAGCTTGCAAACATGGACGATGTTTCGACGCGCATGAAGACCGTTGAAGGCGACGTCTCCAGCGCAATTTCATCCATGGAAGGCACTTTGCTCCGCGTACAGGAACGCCTCAACCGCGCCGAACAGACAACCGACAAGGCGCTACAAGCATTAGAGGGTACATTTGCCAGCCTCGACCAACGCATTAACAGCGTGGCTGAGCATGCAAACCCTGAGAAGACCAATGCGCTGCGTCACGAGTTGGAGCAGCGGTTTGATGCACTCGCAAAAGATTTGCGCGTCAGTGTCGAAGAATCCCGCCGTCATCTCGCAGACGAAATTGAACGTGCCGCCTCTGGCAACAATCCGGAATTGATGGGCGCGTTGGAAACTCGCGTAAACGCTCTGGAAGCAACCGATATCGGCGCCAGGCTCGACGGCGTTGATGGCCAGTTAAACCACCTTTCCGACACGCTGGTTCGCCACGTGGAAGAGAGCGAAAATCGCAGCGCCAGCGCCATTGAGAAAGTCGGCGAGCAAGTCGTCGGATTGTCTGAATCACTACATCAGCGCGTCACTGAAACCGAGCAACGTAATGCCGATGCGATTGGCGTCGTTGGTGACCAGGTTTCGGGTCTCTCGGAGACATTCAATCAACGTATCGCTGACAGCGAACGCCGCAGCGCCGGCGCCATCGAACAAGTCGGCGAGCAAGTCGCCACGGCAATTAAGCATGTCCAGGCACGCCAGGAACAGAGTCAGCGCCAACTTGCTGAAAAAGTTGCAGGCTCAGAATCACGGCAAGAAGCCCGCCTATCGGACGCCTTGTCGAATATCTCTGACCGTCTGAGCGACATGCAAAGCCAAACGGCGACCGCCGTGTCACCGGTTCAGCGCGCGATTGTAACACTGGCCTCTCGTCTTGAGGCGCTGGAAGACTTCACGGCCCCGCCTCTGGCAGAACCCGCCGCGGCGGCTCTGCCTGATATGCCGACAATGGAAGTCGACTCATCGCCGATTGAAATGGAGCCAGCGCTCGCGCCAGACCCAGAGCCTGTACTCGACGTTACACCGGAGCTCGAATCGGATCCGATCGAGACTGAGCATTTTGCAGACTCCATCGCAGCCATGGAAGCTGAAGCCACAGAAACTGAAGAATCTGACTTTATTACGGGATTGCCAGATTTTGACGACGCCCCGGTTGAATCAGACAGCGCGGAAGCTGCTACGATATCTCTCGATGAAGATTGGGC
>CAYGUD010000151.1:0-5909 GCA_964352865.1 uncultured Hyphomonas sp. | reverse complement strand
CAGCAAGCCCGGCGGCGTCGAAGCCCTGCTTGGTGCTTTGAATAAGGGCTCCCACAGCCGATATATTGATGAGCCCAGCCTGCTCGGAAGCAGTGACACGCGCCAGGACGGTAACAATATTCTCGGCCATTTGCTCGGGTCGAAAGAGGTGAGCCGCGCGGTTGCCAGCCGAGCGTCAGAGAAAACCGGACTCGGCGATGAATTGTTGAAACAAATGCTGCCAGTCGTTGCGACAATGGTGATGGGCTCGCTCGCAAAGAAAAGCGAAGAGCCAGATACGCTCTCACAGCTTGCCGGATTGCTCGGAGGCGCTCAGCCGCAGCCGCAACAACAAAGCGGAGGGCTTGGCGGACTACTGGGCGGATTGCTTGGCGGCGGACGCCAGAAGCAACAGCCTGCGCAATCCGATGGATTGGGTATGCTGGGGGCCTTGTTCGACGCTGACCGCGATGGCTCAGCCATGGATGACATTTTCCAGATGGTGCTCAAGCAGCGTCGCTAGACGCGTGATAGCAGTTACGAAAACACTGTGAGCGCCCGGCCATCAAGGTCGGGCGTTTTGCGTTTGAAGTTGTGTTGCGAGCGTTTTAGATCCAAAAACTAAAGTTGAACATGTTCAATTAATGGTTATAAGCAGAGTTGCTTTTCCCGGGGAGAGGGCTTGTGGTTCGTGCAAAGCCACATACTGTCTGATCCATATTCAGACAGTAGATAAGGAGACCGCCATGATTGGAGTTGTTGCAACACTCGAAATCCAGGACGGGAAGCAAGGCGATTTTGAAGCCACAGCAAAAGACTTGATGGCGAAAGTCAAAGCGAATGAGCCGGGATGCCTGACATACCAGCTCTATAAGGCGAAAGGCTCCGAAACGACTTATATCTTCATGGAGCAATATGCGTCCGGTGACGCGTTGAAAGCGCATGGTCAGACGGACTATTTCAAAGCCGCTCAGCCAGGCCTCGGGGCTTGTCTTGCCGGTGCCCCAAAAGTCGAACTGTTTGATATTGTCGAATAGGAGCCAGGCATGGATCTCTCTTTTACCCCTGAAGATCTCGCATTCCAAAAGGAAGTGCGCGATTGGATCTCCGAGAATTACACAGAAGAGCTAAAGCGTCGCAATTCGCTCTCCAAAAACGGCTATCTCGACAAAGACGGGATGCTGGAATGGCAGCGCAAATTGGATGAAAAAGGCTGGTTCGTCATCAACTGGCCTGAGGAGTTCGGCGGACCAGGGCTTAGCTCTGGACAGCGCTATATCCTGAACATGGAAATGGCCGCGGCAGGCACACCGCAAATGTCGCCCATGGGCAAGTCCATGGTTGCACCGGTGATCATGGCGTTTGGCAATGACGCTCAGAAAGCCGAGCATTTGCCGAAAATCAAACGTTCTGAAATCTGGTGGTGCCAAGGCTATTCCGAGCCAGGTTCCGGATCAGATCTTGCCTCATTGCAGATGAGCGCCGTCCGTGACGGCGACGAATATGTCCTCAACGGGTCAAAGATCTGGACGACGCAAGCGCAATGGGCTGACTGGATTTTCTGCCTCGTTCGCACGTCTAAAGAAGGCAAACAGCAAGAGGGGATCAGCTTCCTGATCTTCCCTATGGATCTGCCTGGTATTTCTGTCTCGTCTCTGCCTACTCTGGATGGCCCAACGGAAAATCAGCAAGAGATTAATCAGGTTTTCTTTGAAGATGTCCGCGTCAAAATTGAGGATGCCTTGATCGGTGAAGAGAATAAAGGCTGGACCTATGCCAAATACCTGCTCCAGTTCGAGCGCGGTAACGCTTATGCGCCGGGCCTGAAGAACGCTCTGGCCAAGACCAAAAAGCTTGCCAGTGTCGAGCAATCAGGTGGCGTTCCGTTGCTGCAAGATCCAGATTTCCAGCGCAAACTCGCAGCAATGGAAATGAAGATCGAAGCATTGAACGCGACTGAACTTCGCATCTTCTCCGCCTTATCGGCTGGCCAGGCTGTCGGTCCGGAAAGCTCGATGCTGAAATGTGCCGGGTCAGAAGCGCAACAAGCGATTTCTGAATTGTCGCTGGAAGCGGTCGGCGGCTATGCGGCGCCTTTTGTGCAGGACACGTTTGCCGTGGCCCGCGCCGGCGCGAACAGCGATCTTGCGACCCCGGACTATGCCGCGCCCGTCGCACCGAGCTATTTCAACTATCGCAAGACATCGATCTATGCCGGGTCAAATGAGATCCAGCGCAATATCATGTCGAAGATGGTACTAGGGCTTTAAAGCCTCACTGATCTTGTGAGCGGGCCCGTCAGAGGCCCGCCACACCATATTTAGGAGGACACATGACCGAAACATCCGCGCGGAAAGCTGGCACTTGGACGAAGCTTGCTTATGGCGCGGGGGCCGCTGCCAATGGCATTAAAAATAATGGCTTCGAGTATTTTCTCCTCTTTTACTACAGCCAGGTTTTAGGGGTCGACTCGGCCCTCGTAGGCGCGACGCTGATGATTGCGATGTTTGTCGATGGCATCACCGATCCGATCGTTGGCTATTGGTCAGACAATCTCAAAACCAGGTTAGGACGGCGCCACCCCTTCATGTACGCGTCGATCATTCCGGTCGCGGTGGCCTATGTTTTTGCCTGGAATCCGCCTGAGGGCATGACCGGGAATGCTCTATTCCCATATCTGTTGATGATCACGATTTTGGTCCGCATCGCGTACACGTTCTACGAAGTGCCGAGCAGTGCCTTGGTCGCAGAACTCACTGATGATTATGATGAGCGAACATCATACCTCTCATTCCGCTACGTCTTTGGCTGGACCGGCGGGGTCGCGATCGCCGCGTACACGTTGACCTTCCTTTTGGTGGAAACGGAGACCTATGGAAGCGGATTTCTGAACGTCGAAGGCTATCGCGCCTATGGTACATTGGCCGCGGTTGCGATCGTCATTTCTATGCTGATCTGCGCGCTCGGCACGCACCGACAGATCCCCCATTTGCGAAAGCCGCAAGACGCGGGTCAAATTACGTTGAAACGCATCTTTAGCGAGATCGGCGAAAGCCTATCAAACAAGTCCTTTCAAGGTCTTTTCGTTGCCGCTCTGTTTGGATTTATGGCGGCCGGCGTTGCGGCGTCTCTGAACTATTACATCAATGGATATTTCTGGGAGTTCACACCCGCGCAGACCGGGTATCTCACGATTTCAGTCTTCATTTCTGCAGCATTGGCCCTGGTGCTCGCGCCATTGATCTCAAAGCGGCTTGGCAAGAAGAAGGGGGCGATAATCGTGGGTGCGATTGCCTTCTCTGTCGCGCCCATGCCAGTGATCCTGAGGCTACTCGGTATCATGCCTCCAAATGGCAGTGATTTGCTGTTTCAAATCATTCTGGTTGTGACGGTAATCGATGTCGCTTTGATCATAGCCTATCAGATTATGTCAGCGTCGATGATTGCTGATATTGTTGAGGAAAATGAGCTCAAAACCGGGCGACGCTCTGAAGGGATCTATTTTGCCGGGATCAGCTTCATGCGGAAATTGGCACGCGGAAGCGGGTTGTTCCTCGCATCGATCGTGCTCGCGGCGGCGGACCTTTCCCGCAATATCCAACCCGGTGATGTGCCAGCCGATACGCTCAGCTTACTGGGCGCTGGATACGCGTTTGGACTCTTGGCGCTTTGGGGCACCGCGATCGCCTTCCTGTTCCGCTATCAGATCACCCGCGAAGACCACGAAGCCAATCTTGCCGCACTAGAACGTAGCCGCAGCGCAGCGAACGTGGTTGAGTAAATCCACCCAGCAGGCCGCCTGAGGTATTGAGGAGACGATATCATGGACTCATCTGGCGCGGCGCTCCGCAAACCCGGACTTTTGACCCGCATTGCTTATGGTATTGGCGGCGCCGCTGGCGGGATCAAGAATAATGGCTTCGATTATGTTCTGCTGCTTTTCTATAGCCAAGTGCTCGGGCTTTCTGCTGTTCTGGTCGCCGCAGCGCTGTGGATCGCGCTGATCTTTGATGCTGTGTCCGACCCTGTCATTGGCTATTGGTCGGACAATGTTCGACACAGATTTGGGCGCCGCCATCCGTTCATGTATAGCGCGATGATCCCAGTTGCGATTGGTTATTTCTTCGTCTGGAATCCGCCTGAAGGCCTGGCCGGTATGGGGCTGTTTGGCTGGTTGCTGACGCTGACCATATTCGTCCGGCTTATGTACACCCTGTTCGAAGTGCCGAGCCATGCGCTCGCCGCTGAACTGTCGCAGGATTATGATGCTCGCACGTCGCTGATGTCGTTCCGATATTTCTTCGCCTGGGTTGGTGGATTGAGTGTTCAAGTCATTCTGTTCGCGGTTTTGTTGAAGCCAACGGAAAACGACCCATCAGGATTCTTCCATATCGAAGGCTGGCATTCTTACGGCCTATTGGGCGCCAGCTCTATATTCGCGGCGATCCTGATCACCTCGCTGGGCACGCATAAGCACATTCCGCATTTACAGGCCCCGCCAGAGCCGCGCAAATTGACCCCGATCAAAGTCGTCGGAGAAGTTTGGGAGACGGTTTCCAATCCCTCATTTCGGGCGCTGTTCATCGCCACTCTGTTCGGCTTATTGGCAACAGGTGTATCGGCGACGCTCAATCAATACATAAATGGCTTCTTCTGGGGCTTTACCAGCCAACAGATTTCCGGCTTGACGATGGCGGTATTTGTGTCTGCGCTCCTTGCCCTCGTGGTTGCACCAATTGCTGGAAAGGCCTTCGGGAAGAAACGCGCTGCGATCATCATCGGGATGCTGGCCTTCACCATTGCGCCAGCCCCTGTCTTTGCGAGGCTGCTCGGCTTGCTTCCAGCGAATGGGACAGACGAGCTATACTGGATCATTCTGACCATTACGGTGTTCGATCTTGCCTTGATCATTGCTTACCAAATGCTGGCAGCAGCGATGGTCGCAGACATTGTTGAAGACAATGAGCTCAAGACCGGCCGCCGGTCTGAAGGGATCTACTTTGCGGGCATCAGTTTCATGCGAAAACTAGCCCAGGGTATGGGCGTCCTGACGGCATCCTTCATCCTCGCGATTGCTTCGATCACGCCCGGAATGCGCCCCGCAGAAGTCAGCGAAGAGTCGATGCGCACCTTAGGCTTCGGCTATGCGATGATGTTGCTCACGTTGTGGATGCTGATGCTGCTTTGCGTGAGTTTCTACCGGATCAGCCGCGAAGATCACGAAAAGAACCTGCAAGCCCTGGCGGAAAAGCGCGCGAACTGATTTGGTTTCACGAATGAAAACAGCCACCTAACTGAAATGTCATCTCTGCCTAATTGCGTCCGCCAGTGCGCCGGAATAGAGCCATATTCATGATCTACTCTGACACAATGACAAAACACGTATCAAAGGTCCTGGTCGCGATCGTCCTGGTGCTCTTCGCACTGGTCGTGGTTCTGATGAGCCCGCTATATGGATCTGCATCAGCCCAGAGTTTCTGGAATAAAGTCGTGCCGCAAAGCCAGGCCGAAATCGAGCTCAGCTATGCGCCTCTGGTGAAAGAAGTCTCGCCTGCGGTGGTGAATATCTACACAAAGAAAACCGTCCAGCGACGGATGACCATGCAAGAGTTTATGTACGGTCGCCGTTTTGGGGATTCTGAAGGCCGCAGTGTCCAGAACTCGCTTGGGTCCGGTGTTATTGTCGGCGAAGGCGGCGTCGTGGTCACCAATAATCACGTTATTGATGGCGCCGATGAAGTGGTCGTCGTGCTGGCAGATCGCCGCGAATATCCAGCGGAACTGATCCTTGCAGATGAGCGCACTGATCTGGCCGTCCTGCGCATCGATACTGAAGGAACGCCGCTGCCGACGCTAGAAAATGAGAACAAAAATGTCGTAGAAGTTTCTTATATAGTGATCGCCGTGGGCAACCCGTTCGGGGTTGGCCA
>CAYGUD010000150.1:0-5928 GCA_964352865.1 uncultured Hyphomonas sp. | reverse complement strand
ATCTTGGCCGGGACGCCGCGCAGCAGTTTTACGAGATCGCGCGCTTCTGCGGGGCTGTCATTCACACCTTTCAGCATGACATATTCGAACGTGACCCGTTTGGAATTGTTGAGCTCTGGATAGGCCCGGATCGCGTCGAACAGCGTCTGCAGATCATATTTTCGATTGATCGGCACGATCTCATTGCGAAGATCATCGCGCACAGCATGCAGGGAAATTGCCAGCATGGCGCCGGTACGCTCACCGAGTTCAGGGATTTTTGGAGCGACCCCAGCGGTTGAGACCGTTATGCGCCGACGGCCAATCGCCACGCCATGGCCATCGCTGATCGTGTCGATCGCTTCAGCGACATTGTCGAGATTGTAGAGCGGTTCGCCCATGCCCATGAAGACAATATTGGTCAGCCGCCGGCCTTCCATGCTAGCGGGCCATTCTTCGATGGCATCACGCGCGATCAGGACCTGGCTGACAATTTCCTGGGCCGTCAGGTTGCGCACCAATTTTTGCGTCCCCGTATGGCAGAACGTACAATTCAAGGTGCACCCGACCTGACTTGAGACGCAGAGCGCGCCAGACTTGCTGACATCCGGAATGAAGACACTTTCGCCCTCAACGTTTTGTTGAAAGCGAACGAGCCATTTCTGCGTCCCATCAATCGAGACCCGATGGTCTGTGATCTCGGGGCGATCGAGTGTGTATGCAGCACTCAACTTTTCGCGTAGATCCGTGGCGACATCTGTCATCGCCATGAAATCCCGGCAGCCCATATGGTGGGCCCATCGCCGGATCTGTTTGGCGCGCATGCTGGTTTGCTTTGGCGAAACGCCGAACGCTTCCATCTCAGCTTTGAGCGCAGGCAGGGACATGCCAGCCAGCGATTTGGGCGCCGGGGCAGCGTCAGGCCTTTTGGACAGATCGAGCTCTACTTTCATGCTGGCGCCTATATCAGACGAAGAACAAAAAAGCACCCACTAGCGATCAGCCAGCGGGTGCATCTGTTTTCATTGCCATGCCCGTCTAGCTGAACACGCCGACATCATGACCACCTTTTGGATCGGCACCGTAAGTATTAGATCCGACCGTGCCTGGCTGACAGAACCAATAAAGCAGCAGCAGAGCGGCGAATGGGATGAACACAATCAAATACCACCACCCCGATTTGTCTAAATCGTGGAGTCTGCGAATTGTGACCGCGATTCCGGGTATGGTGACGGCGAGTGCAAACAAAACATAAAGGATGCCTGCGATTCCGGCTAAAAATGTCCCGGACAACGCTATAAGATATAGCGGAATGTACACAATCATCATGAATAATACGGGCCACCAGTACTCCGAGCGACGCGATCTGCTTTGAAAATTTGTGTAATTCTTGAAGAATAACTGAACTGCTTCCATCATACCCATGGATTTCCCCTCCTGATTGGTGAAAGTATCGTAACGGACTCAGCGGAAATGAAAATACATATTCCCGCGATGTCTTCTTGTGCTTCAATTGAACACATTGGATGGAGAGAAGCGCGGATCATGCCCGTATTTATTCGTGCCCGGCGTTCCGCCGCCAAACAGAACCCAGAAAAACTGAATGATAGATCCCAAGGCCCCAATCGGGGGAATGAGCCACAGGCCGACGAAAAGCGCGACCATCCATCCGGTATAATTCATGTCGTGAAAGCGCCGGATGTTAAGTGTTATCCAAGGTATGATCGAGCCAATCGAAATAAGTGCGCACAGGGCCAGAATACCTTTGCCCAAACTGTTCAGATTTTCGGCCGAGTCGAAGTTGCCGGTGACGCCAAACATCATGGCCAGACCTGGAAGAAGTATCACCAGAGCGGCGTGAGCCAGCAGAATCCAGGCATATTCAAAGCGCCTCGAGCGCCCGTAGACGTCAAAGTAGCGTGTGTAAAAAAGTTTAATCGCCGTGACTGGTCCCATAGCAACAGATCTCCCGTTGAGCTCGATTGAGTCCCCGTGGTGAAGATGTGTTGCTCTTTTCAGTGTGGCCGTATTCGGCTCTCATTATGCGGCGGCGATGCCTTGTTGCGATGTGTCGCGTTCAAAGGCACCGCGCATATCGCGTGATGGTTTGATTGATTCAACAATGCCTTCAATTCGTTCTGAAGGTGCTGCAAACAGGAAGCCACCGGGCAGCAATTGTCGCCCCAGATTCGTCAGAACATCGCGCTGCGCTGACATGGCCAGGCCGCTCAACACGTGTGTACAGATAATCAGGTCAAATGCGCCCAGATCCTGCGCTGGATGAAGCAGGTTGTGGCGTCTGAAATTGACCGATCCGCGCAAATTCTCATTCACAGTCCAGTCGCCAGAACTTTCGCGAGTGAAATTCGTCATCAACCGATGGATGGACAGGCCCTTCTGGACTTCGAAATGCCCATATGTGCCCTGTCCGGCTGTTTCGATACAGTCTGTGGAAATATCTGTTCCCACAATCTCTATATCGGCGCTAGCAAGCGGCGATCCCACTTCTTCATTTAGGCGCATTGCCAGTGACCAGGCGTCTTGCCCGGTTGCGACTCCGGCACACCAGACGCGCAGCCGGCCATTTTTCGAGTGCTTCAACCGTTGCGGCAGTGCGTGACTGACAATCAGTTCAAGCTGTTCGCGTTCGCGGAAAAAGTGCGTGCGCTTACTGGTCAGTGCGGCGGCCACTTCCTGATCAAATCGCGGATTTGGGCGCGCTTTCAGGCAATGCACGAGATCATCAAGGGTGGCGAAGCTCTCGCGGCGTGAAATATGGCTCAGGCGAGCTTCCATCAAATAGGATTTTGACGGCGCAAAATGCTGCCCTGTCAGGCGCAAAGCCAAATCCGCAAGCTCGTTGAATGTGCTTTCTTGCATTCGGTTTTTTAGCCTTCGGCGCCCATTAAAGGTTTATCAGAAGCACCATTTTGTTAATAAATCGCTTCAGACAAGGCCGACTTCTGAGAATTTACTTTCCACAATATCGGCATCAAACGGCTTCATGATGTATTCATTAGCCCCGGCGCGGATCGCCTCGCTGATATGTTCTGGATCGTTTTCATTGGTGCAGAAGACGACAACTGGCTCTTTTCCACGTTCTTCACGGCGCAGCGCGCGCAAGAAGTCCAGTCCATTCATAACGGGCATGTTCCAATCCAGCAGGATTGCGTCCGGCATGTCTTTGCGACAGATCTCAAGCGCCTCAGCGCCGTGGGCGGCTTCCGACACAGTAAATGAAAGGTCTTTGACAATTCGACCGGCGACGGTGCGAACGACTCTAGAATCATCGACGATCAAACAGTGTTTCATAGTCATCCCATCAGAAAGTAATTTCTAGTTGAGTAGTGACCTTTTATACTTAACAGGTCGTTAGCCTTCAGCGCGCAAGCCGCTTGCCGTGAACGTGACTTGTTCGTCTTCGACCGACGCAGCGATGTCCCCATCAAGGTCATTTGTAACCATTTTGGCGAATAATGGCTGGATCGTGCGGGCTGACCAGCCCTCTTCCGGGAGTTCTCCAGCCAAGGCAGATTCTGCAAATGCTGACAGGCGCGCTTTCGGGCCTTTGGCAATTGCCGAAACTCTGAGGCCGTCAGTCTCGTTTCGGACTCTCAGAACCACGACACCGCCGCGCGGGATTGCGGCCGTTGCCATGATGACATGATTCATCAACACCCGCGCATGTCCGCAGCTAAAATGCTCGGTTTCAATATCCCATTCGATGCTGGGCTTGTAGCTCTTCATAAAGCCTTCGACGATTGACCGAACTTCATGCCGATCGGCCGCAGTATCGGACAATCCAGCAGAGCCGAAGGCATAGCGTAGCAATTGGATACGGGCGGCAGCAGATTCCGCGCCGTTTTGCAACAATTGCTCGGCCTGTGCCTTCATGTCGGCATCTCCGGGCTCTTCCAGCAATTCCAGTGCGGAGTTAACTGACGCCACCGGCGAAATCAGGTCGTGGCAAATTCGAGACGCAATGAATGCGGCGAGGCGAGAAGGTTCGATCATGTGTCAGCCCTAAAAAATCGATTCGAGCTTTTCTACCCGATTCGCACGCTTTTGGCCTATCTATTCGTTCAGATCTTCTGGTCGTTTGAAATCGTCATACCCGTCGCGAGCGCTCTTGAAGGTCAGGAAGAACAATCCGCCGGCCAAGAGCAGGCTGACCACCACGCCGAGACCGTAAGCGATCCAGCCATGTACCGACAGGTTGACGCCAAGCTCTGCCCACATTGAGGAAACGCCCCAAAGTGTGAGGCCCAGTCCGACAATCGCGGCAACGACAAGTAATAGGGTCATTTTCATAAGTCAGACCTAGAGGTCCAGCACGTAAAGTCCATACGCGGTTCAGACATCGCGATGATGCCGCAGCTGTTTATGACCGAATTGAAACATCAATTACGGTGCGAAAACCTTGCAACCGCCGAGAACTGGTTATTAAGTCTTTAACGGCACAATTCTTGATAGAGTACCACCGACAGTCAGAATGATAAGCGCGCCAGATTGCGCTGTGGGAGTAAAGCGACGTGTTAAAAGCAATGTCAGCAGGCAAGCGCAGCCTGATCGCGCTCGGTGCATTGGTCGGTTTGTCGGCGGCTACAGTTCTCGTGCTCGACCTGGAAACACCTGCTCCCGAAATCCCAGCTGAACCGGTCGTCGAATTGGCCAGCCTGGCATCATTAGCAATCGGGCCAGAAGATTTCGGCATTGCCGCGCCACTTGATGTGCGCCCGACGACCCTGAAGCGCCGGGAAACGCTGTCCGATGTTGTGAACCGCCTGGATCTGCCTGGCAATGATGGGCACCGGGCCTTATTGAGTCTGACAAGTTCCGAGCTACTGGATGCACGCCGTGTGCGCCCTGGGCTGGAAGTTACGGCGCATGTTGACGACGAGGTATTAACTGCTCTGAGCGTGAACCTGGATGCCGGACGGCGCCTTATGGCGAAGCGGATGCCGTCAGGTGATTATCAGGCCATGGCGCTCGAGTCGCGCTTGATCGCGCATCCCATGACGATCCGCGGCAGCATCACGACCAGTCTCTATCAAGACGCGCAAGTGCTCGGCGCGGAGGACCAGCAAGTGGTCGATTTCGCACAAGTGTTTGCGTATGACTTGGATTTCCAGCGGGAAGTGCACCCTGGCGACCAGTTTGAAATGGTTTTTGATGTGATGACGGATGAACGCGGCAACATTATTCGCCGCGGTGATGTCCTTTATGCTGCGCTCAATGGCAAGGCCGTGAACAAAGCCTTTTATCGCTTCACCACGCCAGACGAAAAAATCACTGATTATTTCCAGGAGAATGGCGAAAGCTCGACCAAGTTCCTGATGAAAACACCGATCAATGGCGCCCGTCTTTCCTCACGGTTTGGCAAGCGTCGTCACCCGATCAGCGGCTATACAAGACTGCACAAAGGCACTGATTTCGCAGCCCCAAGCGGGACGCCAATCTATGCCGCAGGTAATGGGGTTGTTGAGCGCGCCAACCGCTATGGCGGCTATGGCAAATATGTCCGGATTCGGCACCAGAAAGGCTATAAGACAGCTTATGCTCATATGTCTCGGTTTGCCAGCGGCATTAGAAGTGGTCGTAGCGTTCGCCAAGGCCAGATCATTGGGTATGTCGGGTCTACAGGGGCGTCGACAGGGCCGCACCTTCACTATGAAGTCTATAAGAATGGCAAAGCGGTTGATGCCATGCGATTGAAATTGCCGACGGGCCGGAAACTGGCCATGGATCCTGAAATTCTGGCTGTGTTTGAAATTGAACGTGACCGGATAGATGCCATTCGCGCGATGCAGCCCGGCACCACCGGCGATGTGCTGGTCACAGCAACACTTGGGACGCCGCCTGCGCCTTAGCGGACCACTTAAATAGGGAAAAAGGCTCTCCCGTGTTGCACGGGAGAGCCTTTTTCTTTGTCGGCTAGTTCAATTCCGC
>CAYGUD010000149.1:0-5938 GCA_964352865.1 uncultured Hyphomonas sp. | reverse complement strand
CAACTTCCCGGCGATGATCCCATGCTGGAGGTTGGCCGTTGCGATTGCCTGCGGCAACACGTTCATCCTCAAGCCGTCCGAGAAAGACCCGTCTGTTCCGCTGCGCCTTGTCGAACTGTTCCATGAAGCCGGCGCCCCAGAAGGCGTGCTCAATATGGTCAATGGCGACAAGGAGAGCGTCGACGCGATCCTGACCCATCCGGACGTGAAAGCGGTGAGCTTTGTCGGTTCGTCAGATATCGCGCAGTACGTCTATGCGACGGGAACCGCGCACGGCAAACGCGTCCAGGCCATGGGCGGCGCGAAAAATCACGGCATCATCATGCCGGATTGCAATATGGAGCAGGCCGTCAAAGATATTGTCGGCGCGGCTTATGGCTCTGCCGGCGAACGCTGCATGGCGCTGCCCGTGGCAGTGACGGTCGGCCAGAAAACCGGCGACGAGTTTGTCGAGCGCATGCTCGACGCAGCGCAGGCCTTGAAAGTCGGCGTCTCAACTGATGCCGAAGCGCATTATGGCCCGGTTGTCTCAGCGGCGCACAAAGCCAAAGTTGAGCACTATATCCAGATGGGCGTCGATGAAGGCGCAGACCTGAAGCTCGATGGCCGCGGACATACGCTGCAGGGCCACGAGAAGGGTTATTTTATCGGGCCGTCTCTGTTCGACCATGTGAAGCCTGGTATGCAGTCCTATGAAGAGGAAATCTTCGGGCCGGTCCTGCAAGTCGTTCGCGCCGAAAGCCTGGAAGAAGCCGCCGCGCTGCCGAGCAAGCACCAATATGGCAATGGCGTTGCGATCTTTACCAGCAATGGCCGCGCCGCCCGCGAGTTTGCGGCGCAAGTTGAAGTCGGCATGGTTGGGATAAATGTGCCGATCCCGGTGCCCGTCAGCTATCATACTTTTGGCGGCTGGAAGCGCTCAGCCTTTGGCGACACCAATCAGCATGGCCCGGAAGGCGTGCGCTTCTGGACCAAGATCAAGACCGTCACCTCGCGCTGGCCGGAAGGCGATATTGGCGATCAGGCCTTTATCATTCCGACCATGCAATAGGCCCTATTCAGGGGTCTTACGCACCGGTGTTTCAAAGCCGCAAATGTCCAGAATTTCTGGAGGTTTGCGGTAAAAGAATGGATCTTCGCGCACCCTCTTTGCGGTTTTGGCGTCTTCAAACGCCTGGCTTGGCATCGCCTGTACCTGATATTTTGGACGGATCACGTCATCCATATCGGCCGCGACCGTCATCGACAGTATTTCGTCGCCCACTTCTGGTGCCTGGATCACACCGCTTTCAATCGCGCGGATGCCGCGCTTGAGTTTTTGCACATATTGCATGCCATCTATAACCCGGCCGAAGATTGTCAGGTTGCGGTCCAGGTAGCGCTGTGCGTCGAGCACGATGTAAAATTCGGTGTTGCCGCTATCCGGGTCCGTGTCGCGCGCCATGGCCAGAGCGCCAGGGCAATGCAGCAGCCATTCTTTTTGCAGGCTTTCACTGCGCCCGACCCCAAATCCGTCAATGTGACCGACAATTGGCGCGAACAAGTCGGCATTGCCGAGGGGGACAAATTTGGCATCTGAAAGCGGGCGATCATTCTCATTTGTCAGGGTTGGAAATTGCTCAATCACGGCATCGTCCTGCAGCCCGCCTTGCGCCACGAACGTATCAATGACGCGATAGAAGCGCGTGCCATTATAGACATCGTCGCGCACCAACTGGCGGAACTGATCGGAATGGTTCGGCGCGAAATCAGGATTCAGCTCAACAACAATGTCGCCATAAGAAGTCTCGATCAGGATCAGGTTTTCGGGCGCGACATCGCGCCAGTCCGGGGCCAATGCTGAGGCGATTTCAGCTTCAGTGACAGTGGTTTCAACGGCGTTCTGCGCCTGACAGGCCGAGGCAATAGACAGCGCCAGGGCGCCAATAATGATAGATCGCATGTGTTCGCTCCTAAGTCCCAGAACGCCAAGCCTAGGAGGCCTCGCGGTTTTTGACCAGTCAAAGCACATTCGCTTACCTCAAGGTCATTCTTGCGGGCGGGCAGGGCGGCAGGTACGAGAGCCCCATGACACATACTGGCTATGAAATTCTGACTTCAATTGATGCGATCACAGCTGGGCTCGCATCCGTTGGCTACATCTCCACGCGGGAAATTTCGACGGCGATTTATCTCGCGCACAATTTGCGCAAACCAATTCTGATCGAAGGCCCGGCAGGGGTTGGTAAGACCGATCTCGCCGCCTCAATGGCGCGGTTTCTGGATATCTCTCTCAACCGCCTGCAATGCTATGAAGGCCTGGACGAGGGCAAAGCGCTATATGAGTGGAAATATGGCAAGCAGCTGCTCTATACGCAGCTTCTGAAAGAGAAGCTGGGCGAGGTCATGGACGGCGCCGGAACGCTGGATGCCGCGTTCGATAAGCTGACCTCGTTTGAAGATCTGTTTTTCTCTGAGACCTTCCTGGAGCCGCGCCCTCTGCTGACCGCGATGCAACAGGATCAGGGCTCGGTTTTGCTGATCGATGAAATCGACAAATCGGATGAAGAGTTTGAGGCTTATTTGCTGGAAGTGCTGTCTGATTATCAGGTGACAGTGCCTGAGATCGGCACGATCAAAGCGAAAGTACCGCCTTTGGTGATCCTGACCTCGAACAATATTCGTGAGCTTGGCGACGCCCTGAAGCGCCGCTGCCTGCATCTTCACATCGACTTCCCGGAAGCGGCGCGCGAGCAAGCGATTGTCCGGGCGCGAGTCCCGGACGTCTCGGAAGCGCTGCTTTCACAATTGGTGGAATTTGTTCAAGGCCTGCGTGATCTGGATATTCGCAAACGGCCGTCAATCTCTGAAACAGTCGATTGGGCGCGAACGCTGCTGCTGATGCATGCAACTGAGCTGGACGAAGATATGGTGCGCTCAACGCTCAACGTCTTGTTGAAGCATGAAAGCGATATCCAGGCCGTCGACAAGGACGTGCGGACCCTCGCCAGGGCCGCTGCGACGAAGCCCTAAATGGCCGAACAGGTCCTCACTGACTTTATTCGCGCGCTGCGATCATCGGATGTACGCGTGTCGACGGGTGAGGCGATTGATGCCGCTGAAGCCGTAAAGCTGATTGGCTATGCCGATCGCCAACGCCTGCTCGACACTTTGCGCTGTGTACTGGCCAAGTCGCCGACTGAGAAATTGGCCCATGACCGGCTCTTCGATCTCTATTTTTCGCGCCGGCCGACACCGCAATCTGACCCACCTGCGGACCAGGAAGAGACGTCGGATGAGGATTCTGACGGCCCTGGCGATATGTTGGATCTGCTCGAATCTGGCGATGAAACCGCGATAGCCATGGCCATGGAACAAGCCGGGCGCGATGCCGGTCTGCAAGACATCCGGTTCTCGACGCAGGTCTCTTACTTTGCTCAGCAAATGATGAAATCCCTCGGCGTGGAGCGGCTTGAAGGCGAAATGATGGATGCCTTTCGCGAGCGTACCGAAGAGGGCCAGGCCCGCGCCGGAGAGCTGATTGAAGGCCGCAAGGAAATGTTTGGCCGTGCCCGTGAGCACGCCAAACAAGCGTTTGAAACCTATGGTGCTGGCGCTACGCTGGCCTTTCGAGAAGACGTTCTGGCGGAGACCGCCTTAACCGCGCTGGATGTCCGCGACCTGTCGCGTATGCAGGCTTTAGTACAGAAAATTGCAAAACGGCTGGCGGTCAAACACTCTCGCCGTCGCCGAAAAAAGAATCGCGGCCAACTGGATATCCGCAAAACGCTTCGCGCCAATGCCGGGTTTGACGGTGTGCCGTTTGATCTCGCCTGGCGCCAAACCAAGCGTGACCGGGCGAAAATCGTCGCGGTTTGCGATGTCTCGGGCTCCGTCGCCCGCGTCGTGCGGTTCTTTCTGATGTTGCTCTATAGCTTGAATGAAGTGGTGCCGGACATTGAATCCTTCGCTTTTTCGGGGCGACTGGAAGATGTTGGTGAGACGCTCGAAGGCAAGGAATTCCTCGAGGCCATGGACGAGATCATCAACTCGATTGGCATGAGCTCAACAGATTATGGTCAGTCGCTGTCGGACATGCGGATGAATCATTGGAATGTGCTCGATCGGCGGACCACACTGATCATTCTTGGCGATGGCCGGTCGAATTATGGGGATCCGCGCGTCGACTTGTTCCGGGAAGCGGCAGCGCGCGTGAAGCGCGTCATCTGGCTCACCCCGGAAGGCGAAACACAATGGGGCAGCGGCGACAGCGAGTTGCCGCGCTATCGCCCGCACTGTCACACAATGAAACAGGTGACGACGATCAAGGACCTGGAACGTATTCTCGATGAGGCCTTGTCGCGCTATTAGTAAGGCGCGAGTTGCCCAGCAATATGATCGGCCAGGAGCTGACCATTTGGCGTTAGTTTAAGAGTGTTTTCAGTGACCTCGGCAAGTCCGTTTGCTGTGAGAGTGTCCAAGACGTCCGGCTTCGGGGGGCACCCAAACAGCGCTTCGAACCGCCCCAGATTCATGCCTTGCACAGGGCGCAGCGACATGGCCAGAAACTCGCGGGCGGTGTCGAGCGTTGTGAGCTTAGTTTCAGCCGGGCGAGGGGATGATATATAATCAGCTGGGCGTCGCGGCGCTTCTGTAGCGATTCTGGTCCCGTCTATGGTCAATCGTCCATGCGCGCCGGGTCCGACCCCAATCCAGTCACCGCTTGCCCAATAGATATGATTGTGGCGCGATTCATATGCGGGCCCACGCGCATGGTTGGAGACTTCATAGGCGTTCAATCCATGCTCGGCGCAAATGGCTTGCGTCATTTCATACAAATCAGCCTGATCATCGTCAGGCATGGGTGTGAGCTCGCCGCGTGCCGCGCGTTTTCCGAACGCTGTCCGTTCTTCGATGGTCAGTTCATATAGCGATAGGTGCGGCGCGCCTAAGCTCAGTACTTCGCTCAATTCTGTTTCCCAGGCGCGCAAAGATTGCTCCGGACGGGCGTAAATCAAGTCGACTGAGTGATTGTCGAAGACCGCCTGGACCCTGTCCAGCGCGGCGCGGGCATTGTCAGCATTATGGTCGCGCCCGAGAAAGGAAAGCGCTGCATCGTCCAGGGATTGAACCCCTAATGAGAGGCGGTTGACCCCTGCATCTCGCCAATCTTTCGCAGAACCTCGTAAAACATCATTTGGATTGGTTTCCAGCGTAATTTCAACGTGTTGCGCTATATCAAACGTATCGTTCACCGCCTCCAGCAGGTAACCGATTTGAGACGCTGAGAGCAAAGATGGCGTTCCGCCCCCGAGAAACACTGAATCAAGTGGAGGGTGGTCTGGCAGCCGCTCGCGATGGGATTGAATATCCGCGATGATCGCCTCGAGCAGGGGGGCCGTATCCCGGTCTTTCGCCGCATACACGTTGAAATCGCAATATGGGCAAATCCGAGTGCAATAAGGCCAGTGAACGTAAAGCCCAAAGCCGTAATCTGGGCCCACAGACAGCATTACAGCAATGCAGCTTTCAGCTTTTCGAAAGCCGCCGCGCGGTGGCTCATCGCGTGTTTCTGTGCCGGGTCGAGCTCGGCAAAAGTCACCTCATGGCCAAGCGGAACAAATACCGGGTCATAGCCGAAGCCCATTTCCCCGCGCGGCGGCCAGGTCAGATCGCCCTCAACTTCACCGCGAAAGGTCACTTCGTGGCCATCTGGCCAGGCGACAGCGAGGCAGCTGACAAATATTGCACTGCGGTCTTTGGCGTCAATCTCTTGCAGTTCGCGCTCAACTTTTTCCATAGCTTTGTAGAAATCGCGGGGCTCGCCCGCCCAGATGGCGGTATGCACGCCGGGCATGCCGCCAAGGGCCGTAACCTCCAGGCCGCTATCGTCCGACAAGGCCGGCGCTCCTGTCGCCTGAGCCGCCGAACGGGCTTTGATCAGGGCATTGCCTTCAAA
>CAYGUD010000148.1:0-5958 GCA_964352865.1 uncultured Hyphomonas sp. | reverse complement strand
TCCATACTGGATCTTCTGAAGGCGCGAGGTCAGCGGGCCATCCGGTACTTTGATCGAATAGAATTGCAGGGTGTCATCCCAATTCGGGCTGGCCACCGAATAAGCGCGCAAAAGCGGCTTTTTTTCACCCATCAGGCCAATCATGATGAATTCACCCGAACGGAACCGGAAGCTCGAAGGCCGCGTAATTGTGAACTTGAACAAGCGATCTGTATAATGATGCACCGACAGAACCGTCTCTTCGGTTGGTGCGTTCGGGTTCACTTTTTTCACAGGGGCGTCAGCAGTGGTAGTCAATTCGACCTCCTCGGAACAGTTCTTCAGCGGCGCATGTGTCGTATCTCACCGCGGAGTACAAGAGGCCGAATGAACGCATTAGCAGAGCTAAAACTATTCGGGAAAGCCCTTAGAGAGGAATTTCGCCAATCACCCAATTCACATTTGCGTTGGTCGTTTCCGTCAGAATGCCGAGCTCATAGATATTCTCATAGCCATAGCCATAGAGATTGATGAAAGTCGGGATATTCAGCGCCATGGAGATACGCTTAAGCGGGATTGGCTCAGCATCATCGGTGAAGTTATTGTTGCAATAGATCAGGATGCGAGTGTCTTTGGACGGGATGACTTGCGCCAGTTTTTCGTCTGTAAAGTCCGAGAAAGGCAAGTTCACAGCGCCTTCAATATGGCCAAGCTCAAACGCATAGCGACTGCGGGCGTCAAGAATGATCGTGTCAGGATCATTGGCCATTTGGTTGAACGCGCCGAGCGACAGCAACCGGTCTTCGCGCAATTGGAACACTTCGCTGCTCACATCCATGAAGCCCGCAAAGTCGATTTCAGGCGAGCCAGGCGCTTCTTGCGCGCTCGCCGCGAGGCCAATGCCAATGAAAGTGGCAATCGCCAATAGACCACAGATGAGACTGTTTCGAACGCCATTCTTGCGAGAAAACATGTCGAACTCCCTTTGCTATCATCAAAGTGAGTAAAGACTCATTGTGGCAAGATTGGGCACACAATTGAGGCCTTATCGCCCGAGCGCCTGTTCCCAGTGTTGGCGGCACAAAGAGACATAGACCGCCTTGCCGACACTCACCTGCAGACCTTCGGTCAGGGCGTTTCCGGCCTCGTCCATACGCGCCGTCATCGTCGCTTTTTTTCCGCAATGGCAGATGGTTCGCGCCTCGCGTAAATTATCTGCAATCGCCAGTAGAGACGCAGAGCCTTCGAACAACTCGCCCTGGAAATCTGTCCGCAAACCATAGCAAAGGACCGGCAATTTCAACTCATCCCCAACCCGCGCCAACTGCCAGACCTGCGTCTTGGTCAGAAATTGGGCCTCGTCAAAGAAAACCGCGCCGAGCGGTGTTTCAGCATGCTGAGCTGCAATCGCCGCGAAGAGATCCGTCTCCGACCGATACAGGTGAGCGTCAGCTTTCAGGCCAATCCGGGATTCAATCTCGCCCTGTTCAGCGCCGGGATCAACACCATAATGGCCCGACGTCCACATCATAACCTCCATCCCGCGCTCGCGATAATTGTATGCGGCCTGCAACAAGATTGCCGACTTACCGGCATTCATAGCGCTATAAGTGAAGTAGAGTTTCGACATGGGGGTTGGTTTAAGTGATTCTTGGCGCGAACTCATGTGGATTTTGCGCCCTTTACCTTTGCCCGCCAATCGCCTTTAAGCCGCCTGAGCATCTGGGCGAATAACAGGAACAATAGCTATGCAGTGGAACGTCTACCTTTCTGGCGAAATTCATACCGATTGGCGCGAGCAGATCATTGCCGGTGCCAAAAGCCACAATCTCGATATCGCCTTCAGCTCTGCCAATACCCATCATGCCAGCAGCGATGCTGCTGGCGACGTGCTCGGCCGTCCCGACGAAGATTTCTGGCGCGATCACCAATCCGCGAAAGTCAATTCGTTGCGCATCCGAACGCTGATCCAGAAATGCGATATCGCGGTCATCCGGTTTGGCGATAAGTATAAACAATGGAATGCGGCCTTCGATGCTGGTCAATGCGCTGCCTTGGGCAAGCCCTATATCACGCTGCACGATGCCGACATTGTTCACGCGTTGAAAGAAGTCGACGGGGCAGCCGCTGGCTGGGCGAAATCGCCAGACCAAGTCGTTGAGATCCTGAAATATACGCTCGGCGCTTAGCCCGGCTTCAAACGCCAGCAACCTCACTCGCGGCGGCTTCGGCCTTCACCCACTTGATGAAGGAGCGAACATCTTCCGTCAGGTGACGACCTTTCGGCCAGACCAGCCAGTAGCCATAGTCGACGCTGATCGAGCCATCAGCAAATGGCGCGACCAAGCGCCCTGCCGCGATATCTGCCGCCGCAATGGCGCGCTTCGCCAGCACAACCCCTCGGCCTGTCGCGGCTGCTTCAATCGCCAATGCGGATTGGTTGAAGCGCGGTCCGCGCGTGCCATCGACATCGGCGCCGGCCCCGCGTGCTTTCAGCCAGCTCGTCCAATCAGGACAAGATGGATCGACCTCTGCGCTGACATCGTGGATCAGGGTGTGCTTTGACAGATCGGCTGGCCGCCGGATCGCGTCCGGCCCTTCCAGCAGTTTCGGTGAGCAGATTGGCAGCACGGTTTCATCGAGCAGTTTTTCAGCTTTCAATCCGTCATAATCCCCCGCGCCATATCGGATCGCGAAATCAGCATCGGCTGTGGTAAAGTCAGTGATGCCGCTATCGGCGCTAACCCAGGCTTCGACCCCGGGATTGGCACTATGGAACCGATCAAGGCGCGGCGCCAACCATTTGGCCGCAAAACTTGGCGCAGAACTGACCATGACCCGTCCCTTGCGCGCTGGCGCCTGCATGATACGGCCAGCCTCTGCGATCTGATCGAACGCTTCGCGCACAAGTGGCAAGGCAGCTTGCGCCGCATCCGTCAGCAACACGCTGCGCCCGGTGCGTTTGAACAGTGGCGTCCCAGCATAATCCTCGAGCTGGCGAATATGCTGAGATATCGCACCAGGCGTGACATTCAGCTCATCAGCCGCTTTCGTAAAAGACAGGCGGCGCGCCGCAGCTTCAAAAGCACGCAGAGCATTTAGCGGTGGGAGGCGATCATTCGTATCGGACATAATTTACGTCTATAACCAGATTTTGATTGTAGTTTCTCTAAACAATGGAATAAGGCTCTTTCGGTTGCGGAAACCGCTCCGTCAACTCATTTCTGCGCGACAGATCGATCTAACGGAACTTAATGCGCCATGCGTCTCTTCCCTGCCTTTTTCTATACGGATAATGCTCACGTCACTGTTTTCGGCGGCGGCGAGGAAGCCCGTCGCAAAGTCCGCTTGCTGGCCAAAACCACGGCTCATATCACAGTCATCATTGATACAGAGATCGATCCTGGTTTTGCGCAGGAGTTTGCTGGGCGCATCACAATCGCCCCGCGCGAGATGGCGGGCCAAGCGCTCGATCGCTCAAAGTTTGCGATCATTGCCTGCCGCACCAAAGAGAATTGTGATCAATCCATTGTCTGGGCGCGCGAATATGGCATCCCAATCAATGTCGTCGACCAACCAGAAGAATGCGATTTCACGGTTCCAAGCATTCTGGAGCGCGGCGAGATCGTTGCGGCTGTGGGATCTGGCGGCGCCGCGCCTGTCCTCGCAAAGCGCGTACGCACAAGCCTTGAAGCTTTAATGCCCCAAAATATGGGTCCGCTGTCAGAGCTTGCTCGAGACTTCCGCCCGCGTGTTTATCAGGTCCTGGATGATGGCACGAAGCGCCGCCAATTCTGGGAAGCGGCCCTGAACGGTGCACCGGCAGAGCTCGCTCTGGATGGCAAGTTCGATGACGCGCGGGCGGCGATGGAGGCTCTTCTTCAAGATATCGCATCCCCCACCAACCAGCTCGGCACCGTGCATATTGTCGGCGCGGGCCCTGGCGACCCGGAACTACTCACGCTCAAAGCTTTCCGCTTGATTCAGAATGCCGACATTGTTTTCCATGACCGACTGGTCAGCGACGAGGTCATGGACCTTGTTCGCCGCGATGCGACGCGCATCTCTGTCGGCAAAGCCAAAGCCAATCACAGTGTCCCACAGGCCGAAATTCACGAGCTGATGATCAAAGCCGCCAATGAAGGTCAACGGGTGGTCCGCTTGAAAGGTGGCGATCCATTTGTCTTTGGCCGCGGCGGCGAAGAGGTTGAAGCGCTGCGCGAGGCCAGGATCCACGCGTCTGTTGTCCCCGGAATTTCTGCAGCGCTAGGGTGCGCCGCCTCTGCTGGCCTGCCGCTAACCCATCGCGATCACGCCCAGACCCTGACTTTTGTCACCGGCCACGCCAAGTCAGGCGACGTGCCGGATCTGGATTGGCAAGCACTCGCCAGACCCGCACAGACCGTTGTGGTGTTTATGGGGGTCGGAACAGCGCCAAAAATTTCAGAACATCTCATTCATGCCGGCCGGGCAGCATCAACGCCCGTCGCTGTCATCGAAAACGGCACGCGGTCAAATGAAATTCGCGTATTTGGTACGCTCGCTGAACTGCCGCAATTGATTGAACGCGCCGGGATCAAGGGCCCTGCGCTCCTGGTGATTGGCGAAGTTAGCGCAATTCCGGCCGAAGCCCTGGCTCAACTCTCATCGGAGGCTGCCGCATGACATCTGTTCGCCCGAAACTGAAACCTGACACACCAAAAACGGTGACAGCTTGGGAAACCGCTTCCGGCAACGTGGTCTGGATGCGTGCTGATGGGTCGTGGACCCAGGATGCCAGCGAGATTGGTGTGTTCACGGGAGACGCGGCTGAAGCAGCCCTCGACAAAGCCAAAACGCAGGAAGGCGCGATCACAGATCCCTATTTCATGGAAGTGACAGATGACGGCAAAGTCGCTGGCCGCGAAACGCTGAGAGAAACCATTCGCGCGAACGGGCCGACCGTTCCATACGGAGTGATCATTCAATGACCGATGGCGCAATCAGCAAGCTCACGCTGTATGGCGACAGCATTTCAGGCAACTGCCAGAAACCGCGCTGGACCGCCGATTATCTCGACATCGACCATGATTGGGTCGAGGTCGATATTTTGGAGGGCGGCACGCAGACTGAAGAGTTTTTAGCGCTAAATCCGGTTGGGCAGGTCCCGATTGCGCGCTGGCCCGATGGCCGCGTACTGCCGCAATCAAACGCGATTATGCTCTATCTGGCCGAAGGCTCTGACCTGATCCCGGAGGACGCCTTTCAACGCGCGCAAATGAATTCCTGGTTGTTCTGGGAGCAATATTCTCACGAAACTTCAATCGCTGTGCGCCGCTTCAAAAAGCACTATCTGAAATTGCCAGATTCCGAGATCGATCCGCAGCTCATGGTCAAAGGCCGCCGGGCGCTTGGGGTCATGGAGATGCAGCTGACCTGGACCGATTGGTTGGTGGGCGAGGCCATGACCTGCGCCGATATCGCTTTGGTGGCTTATACTCGCGTCGCGCATGAAGGCGGGTTCGATCTCGCACAGTTTCCAAATGTCGAACGCTGGGTGAGCCGCGTTGAGGGCGCGCTCTCCATTGGCCATGCCATGCCCAAACAAGGGGTCACTTTGTAATGTACCGCTATGATGAATTTGACGCGAAAATCGTAAAAGAGCGCGTCGACCAATTTCGAAGCCAGGTGGAGCGCCGCCTCTCCGGGGACATCCTGGAAGATGAGTTCAAGCCGCTGCGCCTGCAGAACGGCGTCTATCTACAATTGCACGCCTATATGCTGCGTGTCGCGATCCCGTACGGACAGCTGAACGCGGCGCGGATGCGCAGACTGTCAAAGATCGCGCGAGATTATGATCGCGGTTACGGCCACATGACGACGCGCCAGAACATTCAGTACAATTGGGTTGCGCTGAAAGATATTCCGGACGTGCTGGAAGAGCTCGCTGAAGTCGAGATGCATGCGATCCAGACCTCCGGAAACTGCATTCGCAACGTG
>CAYGUD010000147.1:0-6028 GCA_964352865.1 uncultured Hyphomonas sp. | reverse complement strand
CCCTAGGGCAAAATAAAAGCGATCACAGATAGGGCGATACTCCGGCCATTTCTGATCGCTTCGGAAATCTGCAACAGAGGATTTAATTTCAACAATTGAAATATCGCCGCCTGGCCCGATGGCGGTGACATCCGCGCGCCGACCATTGGCCAGCGTCATTTCGGTCACGCCCGCGAATCCATAATCATGCAGCAGCCGCAAAACACCGCGCGCGATCTCTGCCGCGCCTAGGCTGAGACTGTCCTCCTGCATGATTTGCCTCCCCATATGTTGCCAAGATGTTCCAGAATACGCCGCCGATCCAGAAGGTCAAACAAAATAATTTTCTGCAGACACCTGTCACAAAATCCGCTCCTGTCTCGTCAAGTGGGTAAGAAACGGAGAAATCGGACATGAAATTTGCGCTTTTCGCGGTCGCTGCGCTTTATCTCACCACCGCAGTCTACATGTTTGTCGCCCCGCAGGCGTTTTACGACGGTACGCCAGGCGTCGCCATGATGGGACCGTTCAATGTCCACTTCATACGCGACGCTGGCCTGGCCTTTCTGACCAGTGGCGGCGCCTTGCTTTGGGGCGGCTTGAAAGCCAACCGAAGTCTGGCTGTTTTTGGCGCCATCTGGCCCTGCCTGCATGCCGCGTTTCACATCTGGATCTGGCTCGCGCGCGGGGTACCGCTTGATCAGGTTGCTGTGGTCAATCTGGTCGGCATTCAGCTGCCAGCCTGGCTGGCCTTAATGGCCGCGTTGCAGCTGAAAGGAGAAGCGCGATGATTAAGTGGTTTCTGAAGCGCGGCGCTCGCGCATTTGGGCGGTCTTATGATTATGATGTGAGCTATATGCTGGATGTCATCGACGCCTCATCAGGCGCTGGACTGCGGCTCTCGGGGTTTCCTCTGATCAGTCAGTATCGCGGCCCCAGAAACGCCCAGTTGATCTGGGTCGGCGCAATCTTCGCCTCGACGGTCGAAGGCGATTGCGGACCCTGCGCTCAGCTGGTTTTGGACATGGCCGTTGAAGCTGGCGCCGATGCCACTCTGCTAAAGAAATGCTTTGACGGGGATCCACATCAGGCCGGAGACATCGGTCTCGGATTCCGGTTTGCCATGGCGGCCATTCAGGGCAGCCTTGAAGCCGATGATCTCAGACATCAAATTGAAACCAGATTTGGCAAGCGAGCCGTGATCGCAGCCGCTTTTGCCGCAGGTTCTGGTCGTTTCTACCCGGTGTTCAAGCGCGGGCTTGGGTATGGCCATGCCTGCTCCCGCTTGGAGTTTCAAGCCAAACCGGAACTGGAAATGACGCAATAATGATCGACATGGTTTCAGCTTTCGAAGCCGAACGGCAGCAGCTGACATCGCTTTGCTATCGCATGCTCGGGGACCGCGCAGGCGCTGAAGATGCGGTGCAAGACACCTGGCTGCGCTGGATGGGCGCAGATCATGCGCAGGTCACCAGCCCATCGGCCTGGCTCAGACGGGCCGCAACCAATATCGCCATTGACGCGTTACGCTCTGCCCGCCAACGCCGAGAAACCTATGTCGGGCCGTGGTTGCCAGAGCCGCTATTGCAAAATGAAGCCGGGCCCGAAGATGACTTTGTTCTGGCCCAGGAGTGCGAGCTGGCATTATTATGGGCGATGGAACGGCTTAGCGAAGAAGAACGCGCCGCTTTCATTCTCCGCGAAGCCTTTGACGCTGGATATGCGGAGATCGCAACATCGCTCGGGAAGAGCAAGCCTGCCTGCCGTCAGCTTGTCAGCCGCGCGCACAGGCGTTTGCAGGAAAGCGGCCCGCGCTTTGATGCCAGCCCGGAAGATGTCCAGAATCTGATCGGGCGCTTCTTTGCCGCGACGCAAGCAGAAGACTTTGAAACCGCGATGAACCTGTTTGCAGATGATGCGATCGCGATATCAGATGGCGGCCGCAAAGCTCGCGCGGCGCGGCGGATTCTGACCGGTCCGGACGAGATTATTCAAGTGCTGACAGCGGTCTGGCGTCGGTCCGTAAAAGAAGGCAACTGGTCGCTGGAGCCCTGCGTCACCAATGGCGCACCCGGCATCATCCGGCGCGTGGGCAGAGACATAGATTTCGTCCTGACGCTCGCACCAGACGCACGCGGGAAAATTGCCTGGCTGTACGTGATGCGTAATCCGGACAAATTGCCCGCAACGGCGACAGTTTCGTAAGACGTGCGGTTTTCTCTTTCCCGAAATGCAAAAAGCCCCGACACATGGCCGGGGCTTTTCGAGGTCAATTCCGAGCTCGCCTAGTCGTTGGACAATAACGACAGGAAGAATTGGAAGATGTTCACGAAATAGATGAAGAAGTTCAACGCGCCGATATTGGTCGCGACGGCCATTCCGCGCTGGTCACCACCGAGCGCAAAATAGGTTTCCTTCAACGATTGTGTGTTCCAGGCAATCAGGATGGCTGAGAACAATGCAAAGGCACCTGAGATGATCAGCTGCATCGTGCTTCCAACTTGCAGGAAGGCCACGTTCGGGAAGATCATTGGCAGGATAAAGAACAACATGCCGATGATAAACGCGCCCCAAAGGCCCATAACGGCGAATGTGCCGATCGGACCGAGATCACGTTTGGTCGTATACCCAAACAGCGACAGACCCGCAAAGGTTGCCGAAGTAGCCAGGAATGCTTTGGTGATGACAAAATGGCTCATACCGCCGACATTCAGGTTCGCCATCAGGAAATAGACGCCCATCGAAAGACCAAGCGCCACAACAATTCCCCAATAGAGGATCGCACTGCTGGTTGGACTTGGGTTTCGCATCATGAAGGTTGACCCAAGGATCAACGCAATTGGCGCAAACATGACGATCCAGATGATCGGCTGTGAATAGACCACGGCGCTGACTGGCGCGACAGATCCGGCGATATAGGCGATAATGCCAGACACCGCGATACCAAGTGCAAGTTTGTTATAAACGCCCAGCATAAAGTTGCGAAGGCCAACATTCACGCTTGTATCCATCGTCTGGCCTTGCGCCATAGACGTGTTAAAATCGTTCATTTCTTCCTCTTTTCAAAGGCCCGCACATGAGCGCGCGGATTCCCTATAGTATGTGGTGTTTTATATCGCTTTTCAAGAAAAACCGGGCTGGCCAAGCTGAGATTCGCCACCTATCGCTTTTTCAGATCAAAAGATGAGGAAACACCTATGACAATTGAGCGACGACGTTTGGGACGAACAGATTTGATGGTCAGCTCATGTTGCCTCGGAACAATGACCTGGGGACAACAAAATACTGAAGCCGAAGGCCACGCCCAAATGGACTATGCGCTCGAGCGCGGAATCGATTTCTGGGACACTGCAGAAATGTATTCTGTGCCGCCATCCGCCGAAACGCAGGGCTCGACAGAGCGCATTGTCGGTAGCTGGTTCAAAAAGACCGGTCGCCGCCAGGATGTGACGCTAGCGACGAAAATTGCTGGTCTTTCCAAGATGTTATGGACCCGCGACGCCGATGTCAGCTGGACACGACACACCAAGGACCAAATCGACGAAGCCGTCAGCAAAAGCCTGAAACGCCTCCAGACCGACTATATCGATTTGTATCAGCTGCATTGGCCAGACCGCGCCATCGGCTTGTTCGGCGCGAAAATGGATGCCAAGGCCTATGCGTACCCGTATGAGCCGTTTGAGGACATTCTGGCGCATCTTGAGAGCCATGTGAAAGCGGGCCGTATCCGGCATATTGGCGTTTCGAATGAAACCCCGTTCGGCGTCATGCGGTTTCTGGCAGAGAGTGAAGCTCGCGGTCTGCCGCGTATGGCCTCGATCCAGAATGCCTATAATCTCGTCAATCGCAGTTTCGAAGATGGCGGTCTTGAAGAGGTTTGCGTCCGCGAAGAGGTCAGCCTGCTGGCCTATTCGCCGCTCGGACAAGGGTATTTGACCGGCAAGTATCGCAATGGCGCGCTTCCGGAAGGCTCACGCAAACAGCTCTTCGACCGCCTGCAACGCTATGAAAGCCCGCAAGCGGCTCGCGCGATTGAGTCGTATCTTGTTCTGGCAGAACAACATGGCCTTGACCCAAGTCAGTTGGCGATCAAGTTCTGTGATACCCGCGCCTTCATGGGATCGACGATTATCGGTGCGACCAGCATGGAGCAGCTTAAAATCTGTATAGATGCGTTTGATCTGAACTGGACCGACGAGCTCGAGACCGCAGTGAATGACTTGCATGCAGATCAACCTTCACCCTGCCCTTAACCATGGAACAGCCTGACGGTGTTTGACTTTAAGGGCGTCAGCGGGCAAATTTGCGCCTGGCTGCTTCAATTATTACAGGACGCGGCAGTAACAAAGGGGAACTAAGAATGGCAGACGCCTCAAAATACGCAGATAACATCAAGAAATACGCCAAAGGCTATAATCAAGCCGCAGCCGAAAAGATCGTGGGACATCTTGGAATCGCGCTGCGCAATAGAGATAGCTCGCTCGTGTCATGCTCGGACGAAACCGAATTACAGCGCGTGCGTGAAAAATGGTGCCGCGGCAAACTCGCTCTGGCCCAGACCAATGATCAGCTGGACGCTGCCATCGGCTCTGTTTGTGAAACACTGAAGCCAGAGGGTGGGAACAAATCCCGTGTGACCTTCTATTACCTGCTCGCCGAACATTTCGGTAAACTGGGCGATCTTGCAGGCTAAGCCCTGACCTCGTATTGAGATTAGGAAGCCCGGCCAGCTGGTCGGGCTTCTTCGTATTTCGCACTATTTCCAATGAATATTTATGGCCATGCATCGCTTATTCGCCGCCCTGCCAATACCGGATGATCTTGCCGCGCGCCTCGAACCGCTGGCCGTGGACATTCATGGCGCACGCTGGCGCAAGCGGGATCACTATCATGTGACGTTGTGCTTCTATGGCAAGGTTGATGGCGAGATTGCGCATGAACTGGCCGATGCTTTAGACAATATACGCAATTCTGCCGTGTCGATTGAGCTGTCTGGAGTCGGTTGGTTTGGCCGTAAAGAACCGCGGGCACTGTATGCCCGCGTGGCCCCGAACGAGGCGCTCAGCGCGCTTGCGGAACAGTGCCGAAAGCTGGCGCGTCAGTTTCGATTGAAGCTCGGCCAGGATCCATTCGTGCCGCACATCACAGTCGCTTATTGCAATCTATCGCCATTAGAGGCCGTGCGAACCTGGAGCGAAGACTTTCAAATCCTGAAAAGCGAGCCGTTTCTTGTCGATACGTTTCATCTTTACGAAAGCTTCACGGGGCACCGGCAGCAAAGCCAGTATGTTCCGCAAGCGGATTACGTTCTCTCCTGACAGCCTGCTGACGAAAGCTGTCAGGAGGCGCGGTTGACGCTCCGCCTTAAAGGCGGAACAAACGCGCATGACCCGCCCAAACAAAAATCCTGTTTCCTCCCCTGATCTGCGAGATCGCTTCCGCAAAGTCCGCTCACAATCGCTGGCGCTGGCCTCGACTTTGAGCGATGCTGACGCCACGGCCCAATCCATGGCCGATGCCAGTCCGGCGAAGTGGCATCTGGCGCATACCAGCTGGTTCTTCGAAGAATTTATGCTGGTGCCGGTATTTGGAGATGAAATCCGCTATCATTCCAAGTTCAGCTTTCTGTTCAATTCCTATTATGACGCGGTTGGCGCCCGGCATGCCCGGCCCATGCGGGGGTTGCTCACGCGGCCGTCCCTGGACGAGATCATCGCCTATCGCGCGCATGTCGACGCCGCGATGGAGCGGCTGTTTGACGCCCATCCGGACGCGCTTGAATTGCTCGATCTTGGCCTCGCCCATGAACAGCAGCATCAGGAATTGCTGCTGACCGATGTCCTGCATCTGTTTGCCCAGAACCCGCTTCAACCTGCCCTCAAACCAGACGTGAACCTGACAACCGCCAATCTCGAGTCAGCCGCCGTGACGTGGGATCACTTTGACGGCGGTACGACCGCGATCGGCCATGCTGGATCTGACTTTGCCTTTGATTGCGAGACACCGCGTCAACAGCCGATAATTCGCCCGTACAACCTGGCGCCCCGAA
>CAYGUD010000146.1:0-6059 GCA_964352865.1 uncultured Hyphomonas sp. | reverse complement strand
ATACTCGACGATGTGCCTTGCCTCGAAATTGAACCTCCTGAATCTGCTGCCCTCAAGCAAGGCCGTGAAATCGTATTACTGCCGCATCAGATCGATAAATGGCGTGCCGAAGCTCCAGCTGACTCTGACGACCGGCTGGCACTGACCAAGTGTAACGGCAATGCAATCGCTTTGGGCGAAGTCCGCGCAGGGCGGTTCCAACCCAAAAAAGTGTTTCAACTCTAGTCGACCCTGCCTGCTGGACTTGACCCGGCGGGACAAAAACTGCACCAGTCCCGCTCAGTTAAGGGACGCTGTATCAAAGAGGTTTTGCGATGCGTGTAGCAATGATTGGAACAGGTTATGTTGGCCTGGTAAGCGGCGCTTGCTTTGCAGATTTCGGTCACGTGGTGACGTGTGTCGACAAGGATGCGAGCAAGATCGAGCGGCTACATCAGAATATTATGCCGATCTATGAGCCAGGCCTCGACGACCTTGTGCAAAGCAATGTCAAAGAAGAAAGACTCTTCTTCACCACAGAAGCCAGGGATGCGATCGCATCTGCTGACGCCGTGTTCATTGCTGTTGGGACGCCGTCCCGGCGCGGCGATGGCCATGCCGATCTATCTTATGTTTATGCGGCTGCAGAAGAAATTGCCGAGCTGATGGACGGTTTCACAGTTGTCGTGACCAAGTCGACTGTGCCTGTCGGAACTGGCGACGAAGTCGAACAGATTATCCGCAAGAAACGTCCCGACGCAGAATTCGCCGTTGTTTCGAATCCGGAATTCCTGCGCGAAGGCGCCGCCATCAAGGATTTCAAAATTCCTGACCGCGTCGTGGTCGGGACCGATGATCCAAGGGCGCGTGTCGTCATGGAAGAACTGTACCGCCCGCTATTTCTCAACCAGACACCGATCGTGTTCACTGAGCGGCGAACGTCGGAACTGATCAAATATGCGGCGAACGCGTTCCTGGCGGTGAAAATTACGTTCATCAATGAAATGGCCGACTTGTGCGAAGCAGTCGGTGCGAATGTTCAGGAAGTGTCACGAGGCATCGGCCTGGATGGACGGATCGGCGGAAAATTCCTAAATGCCGGACCTGGTTATGGCGGCTCGTGTTTCCCGAAAGATACTTTGGCGCTGACCAAGACCGCGAATGATTATGGCTCACCTGTTCGCATCGTCGACACTGTGGTTGAAGTAAATGCCGCTCGCAAAAAGGCGATGGCGCAAAAAATCATCAAGTCGATGGGCGGCGACGTGGCCGGCAAGACGATTGGTGTCCTTGGCCTCGCGTTCAAACAAAACACGGATGATATGCGCGATGCGCCCAGCCTCGACATCATTCCGGCGCTGATTGATGCAGGCGCAACTGTCAAAGCCTTCGATCCAGAAGCAATGGAAGAAGCCGCACATTTGCTGAGCGGCATCAATTATTGCGACAATGCCTATCAGGCGATTGATGGCGCAGATGCGATGGTCATTCTCACCGAATGGGATCAGTTCCGTGCGCTTGATCTGGAGCGGATCAAAGGCTCTCTGAAAGGCAATGTCGTCGTCGATCTTCGCAATATTTACAGCCCTGAAGATATGGCAAAGCGCGGCTTTGCTTACACCTCTATTGGGCGTCCCGCATAAACCGATTTAGCATTGGAGCCGAACTGATGAAGTTCTTTGTCGATACCGCCGATACCGCCGCCATCAAGGACCTTGCTGCAACAGGGTTGATAGACGGCGTGACGACGAACCCGTCCCTGATCATGAAGTCTGGACGCAATTTTTCGGAAGTGATTGCCGAGATTTGTGATCTGACAGACGGTCATGTCAGCGCTGAAGTGGTTGCGACAGATTGGGAAACCATGGTCGCAGAGGGCAAGAAGCTGCAAGCCATTGCCTCTAATGTTGCGGTTAAACTGCCGCTGACAATGGACGGCTTGCGCGCTTGCCGCGAGCTCGCCAATATCGGCACTGCAGTGAATGTGACACTGTGTTTCTCAGCCAATCAGGCTTTGCTCGCTGCGAAAGCTGGCGCAGCTTATATTTCGCCTTTCATCGGACGTCTCGACGACATCAATATCGATGGGATGGAACTGATTGAAGAGATCCGGATCATCTATGACAATTACATGTTTGAGACCGAAATTCTCGCCGCTTCAATTCGCAGCGCGAACCATGTCAAAGAGTGTGCGCTCGCCGGCGCCGACGTTGCGACGGTTCCACCAAATGTATTGCAGGGCCTGGCGGCGCATCCGCTGACTGATAAAGGCCTCGCGGCATTTTTGGCGGACGCGGAAAAAGGTGGTGTGAAAGTCTAGATCAGATGGGCTCAACGCCTTTTGATCGGGCCTGAGCAAGATATTAAAACGGCGCGTCTCAACAGACGCGCCGCTTTTTTTGGATAGATCGTCCGAGCCGGTTTAGCGGGCCAGGACGGTTTGTTCTTTGCGTCCGTCGAACATCGACCAGACACCTGAATCGCCGTGCCAGTCGCCCTGTGTTGCGCCTTTGGAATATTCTGTTGCGCGGGCTTCAAAGAAGTTGGCATGCTCAACCCCGTTGAGGATTTCCGTCAGCCAGGGGATGGGATGCTTGTCGACGCCGAAAATCGGATCGAGCTTCAACTGCCCCATACGCCAGTCTGCAATGTACCGGATGTATTGCTGAATATCGGTCGGCGTCATGCCTTCGACTTCGCCGGCTTCGAACGCCAGATCGATAAATTTGTCTTCGAGCTGCACAACCGTTTCGCAGGCTTCGCGAATGCGGTTTTTCACAGTCGTTGTCAGCGCGCCGGTCTCAGCGGCGAACGTGTGGAACATTTTCATCATGCCTTCGCAGTGCAGAGACTCGTCACGCACGGACCAGGACACGATTTGCCCCATGCCCTTCATTTTGTTGAAGCGCGGGAAATTCATCAGCATCGCGAAAGAGGCGAACAGTTGCAGCCCTTCAGTGAACCCGCCAAAGACCGCCATTGAGGTCAGAATATCTTCTTCTGTCTCCGTCCCGAATTTGCCGAGATAATCATGCTTGGCGGCCATTTCTTCGTATTCCATAAATGCCGAGAATTCGGAATCTGGCATGCCAATGGTTTCCAGAAGCAGCGCATAAGCCGCAATATGGACCGTTTCCATATTGGAAAACGAGGCCAGCATCATGCGGACTTCGACCGGCTTGAACAGCGGCATGTAGTTTTCCATATAATTGGCACCGACTTCGACGTCAGACTGCGTGAAGAAGCGGAAAATCTGAGTCAGCAGATTGCGCTCCTTATCATTGAGCTTGTTGACCCAATCCTTGCAATCCTCGCCAAGTGGAACTTCTTCCGGGAGCCAGTGCACCTGCTGCTGCAATTTCCAGAAATCATACGCCCAGGCATAGCGGAACGGTTTGTACGACTTTGACGGCGTCAAAAGTCCTGGAAGTTTAATCATACCATCGGCCATAGCTATTTCCCTGCCATTATTCATCAACACAACATATAGTGTCTGAAGCCGTCTTTTCACGCAAGATATATCCTGCTGTGCTGCGGCACTTCTCCACAGGATGCCCACAAGAAAGCACCTGTTAACTTCGAATCAGATCTATGTGGCGATTCGCCCCTAGCGGGCCAGTGAGATAGAGACCGCGCCAAATCGCTGTGGCCCGCTTTGCGCGACGAAGTCCTCGGTCCGATGCACATAAGTGAAAGCGACTTGAACGTCGCCTTGATGAACCGCAAATCCGAGCTGCAAGTCAGCGCCAAAATCGCGCCTGTCTTCGACGCGGGCACTGTCGCGCCAGAGATTGCCATCGAGAAACATATCCCGTGCCACAGCGCGGCCCTCAATCCCGGCAAAGACATAGCCACCAAATGGCTGGCCGGGCCTGAACACGCCAGCGCCGGCCAGAGCTGGCCGAATGCGAGGCGGGCCAAAATCCGACGACAGGTCCCAGCCGATACGGGCGAGCCCGCCAGCTGAGGCATAAGTTCGAACATTGCCGAGCGTGACCCCGCCATGCAGCGCGTAATCGGTTTCGAGACCGAATGGCAGAGCTGCGCCTTCATACTGACGCATACGCTGGGCCGTGATCTCCAGACCCAATTCGTCCTTAAGCTGCGACTCCCAGCCTTGCGGTTCAATCGCCTGGATCAGATCATGCCAGTTTTCCTGGACGAATTTACCGCTCGCGGAGGGGCCAACCACCCCAAGGTTCACTTGCAGGACATCCTGAACCATCTGGCCCGGGCCGAGGCGGGTGGTGCCAACCACAGTGCCAGAGGCATAGAGCCATCCGGCATAAGGGCGGTCGGTCGGGTCGGGTATCTCAGCTTCGATATCTTCGGGCGTGAAAATTGTGTGTGACAAGGCAAAGCCCTGGCGCAATTCCGTGCGGTCCAGATCCAGAAATGGAATTCGATTGGCAACCCAATTCAGTCCCGGTGTGATTCGATTGGCGGGACGCACACGTTCGATTCGCAGACCATTGGAATAATTGCGGTCCGTGCCGCCAAACAGATCATTCTCTGAGGTGAGCGACCATACGCCAACAGCGGCGGGCGCCGCTTCGGTATCAGGCGGTGTCTGAGCAACCGCTTCGGACATGAAAAAGGCCGCCAAAGCGGCGGCCCTGATAAATAGATGAGCAACCATGCACTCAGCGTTTAATCGTAAAGCTCACACCTGCGAAGTCTTCATTCTCACTCGCGCCAAGATTACGCTCACGATACTCAACTTCACGCCTGATATAGCTGAATGAAAGCTGCCCCATGCCGCGCTGAATTGACAGGCCAGCTTGAATATCACCGACGGTCACCTGATCACGCAGCGCCATGTTTCCAGTTGCAGATGCACCTTCTTCACCTGGTTCCCAAACCAGCGCTTCGCCATCCGCGCCTGCGAACAAGTACCAGCTGGAACTTGGATCCTCGCCGCGCTTGTCGAAATTCTGACCAATCCGAACTTCACCACCGAAGCGGCGTGATGCAAACGGTCCATCACGTGTGATGGCGACACGTGGCGCGATCCCGACATCAAAGCCGAGGCCGGTCTGGTCAGATGGCGCATTAAACGCGATCTCAGCTCTCAATTGGCGCTGCTCACGTGGAACCGGTGACAAATTGGCGACATTTCGATCGGCAGCGACATCTGTCAAAATCGCACTCGAATAGAGTTGGCGGCTGTGCATGAGGTTCGATGCATCAACGCCGAACCCGAGATCCGTATCGCTTGGCACTTGAAATCCGAAATGGCGAGTTGTCTCTGATTGAGAGAAGGTTCCGGTATAAACCAGATTGACGCGTGTGCGGGATTGTTCGCCCAGCGAACGGCTGGCGGCGATGATTGTGGCATTGTCGATTTGGGGACCAGTGTTTGCTTGCGCATGAACACAGGTCTGGCACGCCATTGCGGCGATCATTGTAGCACTTGCAACAATCATTTTTCCCACGCCTTTCATCACGTCAACTCCGTTCTGCCCCCAGAAGCTGACTTATGATCGTTACCCTAACATGAACGTATCACGGCTGCGAATCCATTCAGGGTCACGTCTATTAATCTTTTCTGGATCACAGAATTGTGACTTGGCCAGTATTTCTTACGATTGTGGCGGCGAAAAGGCTCGTGAAACGCAGTTAATGAATACTAGATTTTTTTTCATCTTTTTCGAAATTAGCGCGCTTTTTCCGCCTATTGTAGCGATTCCAACACATTTGCAGTGCTGTTTGACGTATTGTTTACCCTGATTTTGCACTGCACTTGGCGTCCATTTAAACAAAAAACCCCATCTGATGATGGGGTTTCTTGAAATTGGATGGAATTCAGCCTGTTACTGACACGCAAGGCATTCATCATAATCCGTATCCGGAACGTCCATTCCAGCCATCCCGGCTTCTTTTTCAGCAGAGCCTGCAAAGCCGGCGCGCTGAACGGATTTCGAGCGGCAGTAATAAAGCGATTTCACGCCTTTTTCCCACGCCGTCCAATGCAGCATGTGCAGGTCCCACTTATTGATGTCAGCTGGCAGGAAGACGATCAGAGACTGCGCCTCACAGATATAAGGCGTTCGATCAGCCGCATGTTAGATGATCCAGCT
>CAYGUD010000145.1:0-6059 GCA_964352865.1 uncultured Hyphomonas sp. | reverse complement strand
CAGCGCGTCATAAAGGGGCCGCAGGTAGGGTGCGAGCTTGTCTTCCATGGCGCCGGGCAGGAAGCCGATCTGCTCGCCCGCTTCAACTGCGGGGCGTGATAGGATGATCCGCGCGACTTTGCCCTTTTGTAGCGCTTCAACGGCTTTGCAGATCGCCAGATATGTCTTGCCGGTGCCTGCCGGTCCGAGCGCGCAGACCAGGGATTTTTCGTCCAGCGCCTCGAGCAGCCGGGCCTGATTTTCTGATCGAGGTTTGACGGTCTTCTGATAGCGTTGATTGCGCGCCCCATGGGCGGGTGGGGCGGCTTGCGGAGACGGATTATCGGCATCATCCGGGTGCCATGCCTTACCTTTTCCGCCTCCCGGAATGGCATAAAGCTGTGTCTCACGGGCGGCATCTTTTTCGAAAAAGTTCGAAGCATCAAAAGCGGCTTGAGCTTTCTGGCGTTTCGTTGCTGCGCGTTTACCCATGAGGATCTCCTTTAAAGATTGAAGTGAGGGCAGAAAAAAACCGCTGTGCCAAAGGCAGAGCGGTTGGTGAATTCTTGGGAAGGGACTCGGCCTCCGGGGCGGGCGGCATAGCCATCCCCGGCGGTGGTGTTTGAGATATAGGTCTATGGATCTCAGGCATCTCGCCTCCCGAATCTCTATCTTGAATTACACCGTAAGAGGGTTAACCGAGTGTGACAGCGACAAGCCGCACGCGAAACATTAGATCGGAGACTGATATGGCATTGTACGATTTTGACGGCGTTTGCCCGAAAACACCGCAATCTGGAAATTATTGGGTGGCTGAGAATGCAACTGTCCTCGGAAATGTGATTCTCGAAGAGAATGCGTCGGTCTGGTTCAACGCGGTTTTGCGCGGCGACAATGATCCAATCACAATTGGCGAGAATTCGAATGTTCAGGATGGCAGCGTCCTGCATACGGATATTGGTTGCCCACTTGTGATCGGCAAGGACGTCACCATCGGCCATATGGTCATGCTTCATGGTTGCACAATTGGCGACGAGTCGCTGATCGGTATTGGCGCAACTGTGCTCAACCGCGCTGTGATCGGTAAGAATTGCATCATCGGTGCGCATGCGCTGATCCCGGAAGGTAAAGTCATTCCGGACAATTCCCTGGTCATGGGCGCACCTGGCAAAATCGTGAAACAGCTGAGTGAGCCGCAAGTGATGATGATTAAAGGCTCAGCCCAGGTCTATGTCGACAATTGGAAACGGTTCAAAAGCGGCCTGACGCGGATTGAAGGCTAAGCCGAGACGCAGACGCGTCCTCAGCAAACTGCAACACGTGGTGCCTCATCGGTCGCGGTCGCAGGGGCGCCCGAACCCTAGTCGACGTCGCGGCCATATTCTCCGAGCGGCGGAAGCGGTTTCGGGTCGAGCGGCGGAATTGGGTCTGATGCGATTTTATCGGTCAGATAAGTCAGTGCATAAGCGAGCTGCGCGTCTTCACCGTCATAAGTGGCGCGGGGTGGATTGACCACTTCCACGTCTGGTGAGATTCCACGGCCTTCGATCAACCAACTGCCGTCGGCACTGTATTGGGCGAACTCGGCGACGCGGGCCTGACCGCCATCACTCAAGCCGTTGCGGTCGGATAGCCAGATGCCGGCACCGGCCGTGCGCGTGCCAATGGTTGGCCCAAGATCCAACGCCTTGATCCCTGCCGCAAAACTCTCACCATCTGAATATGTGCCTTCATTGATCAGAACCGCAAGATGTCCTCTGAACGCTTGCTGCATGTTAGAATAGGCGTCGCCATGAGCTGGGTTACGCCAATAAGCCCACACCTGACGAACCAGCGTGCTCAGGATGACACTATCGATGTTGCCGCCGCTATTGCCGCGGACGTCGATAATCAGACCGTCTTTGTCGAAATGCTCATAAAAGTCCCGCGCGAAACTCGCCAGGTCTGACGGTGTCATCGACCGAAGGTGCAAGTAACCGATATTGTCGCCCGCGGTTTCCGATACGCGATTACGGTTGCGTTCAACCCAATCAAGGTAATGCAAGAGCCGTGTGGAGCGGAGGCCTCGCGGCTTGACGATTTCAGTAATAATCGTCTGGCCGCGCACCAGCTGAAGCCGAACTTCCTCGCCGGCTTTCATCACCAGCGCATTGGCTAAGTCACGTTCCGAGCGGATTGCCACACCATCGACTGATTGAATGATGTCGCCAACTTGAACTGAAATTCCTGGTTGTTGCAGCGGCCCGAGTGTCGATGGACGATCTGCCTCGCCGCGGTAAATCGAGGTGATTTCCAGCCCGCTTGAGCGCGGCGCATAAGTGGCACCGAGAAAACTTGGATTGCCACTTTCGGCATCGTCCGGCATGTCGCCGCTACGAATCTGGCTGTGCAAAATTCCCAGTTCTGCCGACATCTGCTTGAGCAAGTCATCAACTTCTGAACGATGTCCAATCCGGTCACGAAGGGGAACATAATGGCTTTTTACATTGTCCCAATCGATACCGCGTAGATTAGGATCATAAGCGAAGTCGCGATGCAGTCTCCAGGCATCGAGCACTAATTGACGCCATTCCTGCTTTGGATTGATGCGCAACTTCCAGTCGTTCAGGCGCACTGTCTGGCTGCTCGTGTCGGAAGGGAAATCCTTGTCAGCCGGAAGAATGAGGAATTTGGCGTTGGAGCCTCCCCCCATTTGAATGAAGAGCTTGCTCGCATCTGCTGACATCTCGAAGCGCTGAACGTCATCCGAATATTTCGAGAGCGATGGCCCGTCTGATGTGAATGCGACGCGTTGCAAAGTGGATGCATCGTCGAAACTATGGACAAATAAATGCTTTTCACTGGTCGCCAGGGCCGTGAAATCTCCGGCGTCGACGGGAACCTGATACAGGCGGCTGACTAAGCCATCGAAATCAATCTCGACTTCGGTTTTGGTTTCGGATTTGTCGCTCTCGACCTCTTCGGCGTTTGGTTGTTCCACGTCTGCCAACTCAGTTGGTGGCGCGAAGCGGAACGCGGCATCTGGGTCAAGCTGGAGCGCAAAAATCTGACCACGTGACTCAAAAGCGGGGCCCATGTTTCGGTCGCCCCAGGGGGAGCCCGGCGAAGGGTCAAAGTTTCGATCTGAAATGAAGTAAAGCCATTCACCGTCTCTCGAAAAGGCCGGCCCAAACGACTCATACTTGCTCGAACTGACCGTGACTTTCTGATCAGTTTTTGTGTCGTAAATCGCGACACGGCGCAGGTTTCGCCGGTCATAGAATGTATATGCCAAATAGCGTCCACCACTTGACCAGGCGAAATCGGAAAAGGAAAAATCGAACGAACTTTCTGTCGTATCGAGGGTCTTTATACGTCGGGATGCCGGATCGAGATGCTGTAACCTGCCGGCTTTGTCGGTGAATAAAATGGTACTATCATGCGGCGACGGATAAAGGCCCCAGATGTGCGTGTCCGAGCCGTTCGTCAGCTGTTGTGCGTCGCCGTTGCCGTCTGCAGGGAATTGCCAGATCTCACCATGATCATCCTGATCAATAATGACATAGACAGAGTCTCCGTCATGACTGTAAGCGGCCGACCTTGCGCGTTGATCGGCAGCAATTCGGTGATCAACACGTCGGCGCTGTCCTGTGAAAGCAGATGCGACACGGCCGCGTGCCGTGATAGTGACACCGTCACCTTGCGGGGCCATGCGCGCATTTTCGAGGTATGACAAAGGCTCCTCAATCCAGCGCTCGCGCTCATAATCGCTATCACTCATCAGGAACAGATTGATCTCGCGCGTTGTGCTGGTGGTGATTTCAAGCGCAAAGATGTCGGCACCACTCTGAAACACGATGGTATCCTCATGAAGCGAAGGGGTTCTCAATTGCCATTGTGAGCGCTCAGTGTGTTGTCGCAAATCGCCGCCATTCTGGTCCATCGACCAGATATTATCTGCGCCGGATTTGTCGCTGACAAAAAAGACTCGGCCCTGATGATACATTGGATCGCGAATTGGGGCGCCGAAATCGGCCGCCAGTCGCGTCGCTTCGGCGGCGCTTTCCAGATCGGCCTTCCAGAGCTGCGCGATGCGTCCGCCGCGATAAAGAACGGCATTGTCAGAGAACATTGACAGGCCGTACCGCGTGAAAAAGAGCGTTTGTTCAGCTGAGTTCACAGTCGCCAGATCTGCGTTGTCATAAGGCAGATCAGTGACAGTAAAGGTCTGACGGTTGACGGTTCTGAGTATACGGGGAATGCGGCCGGAAATATTGGTGGTGCGGAAGATCACGCGGTCATTGTCCATCCAACCGCGGAGACTGACACCGCCGCCTTCATAAGTTAGGCGCTTCGGCGCGCCGCCATTTATGGAGACAAGATAGATTTCCTGTGGCCCATCATAGCTGGCCATGAAAGCGATCCAGTTGCCATCTGGCGATATTGAAGGTGCCGTCTCAACTTCTGTGTGCGTGGTAAGTCGGACGGCGGTGCCGCCCTGCGCGTTGGCGCGCCACAAGTCGCCCTCGCTGGCGAAAACCAAAGTGTTTTCGTGCAGTGACGGCGTTTGGTAATAGCCTCGCTCTTGCGCGTGGGCACCGAACACCAGCGATCCAAGAAACAATGCGATAAACGTAATTGGAAATTTCATAGCGACGCCCTCTGCCCATATTTTTGAACAGTCTTACGCCAGCGCGCTGATCACACAATGAAAAAGTAAGGAATCTGCGATCACGGCATGGAGGTCCGTGATCGCTGCCATTATCGATTCTCATATTCAGGGCACCTAAGCGGGTGCACTATGGGCGAGGTGGTGTAAGACTAACGCAAACTCGCTGAATGTCTGTCAGTGATCAATCAAGGCAAATCAATTCGCCGGTTTCAGAATCGATATCCAGATCTTGGCAATCTTCATCCACCATAGGTGGTTGTTCATCGTCTGGCGTTGGTGCTCTGCTGCCTTCGACGGGTATCAAGAAGTAACTATAAGGCGGAATGCTCGCGACATTTACCGCGATACGTCCGTCTGGCTGAACTTTCATCGTTGCTGTTCCGAGCAGTGGCAAATCCTGACTTGTGTATTCGGTTGCGCTGATTTGCCGAAAATCCTTGGCGACCACCATATTGGGTCGAATTTTCAGGGTCATCGCATGCGTCCACGGGTCGAGCGCATAGCTGCGGCCGCGGTCGATCCGAATGCGTTTCCCAAGTGTAGAAATCGTATAATCGCCATCTATAGGCAGGGCTTCGGCGGGTGGAACTTGGGTTTCATATTGAAGAAAAGCATCCATTTGCGGAATACCCGCCGCTGCCGCGAACGCGTCTCCCATGGGTCCGGCTGCCAGGGCTTCTGTGCCGGCGCAGCGTGCACTTGCAAAGAGGCATAAGGCTGTCATGCCAGCGAATAGTCTTGGGGCCGTTTTTGTTTCGATGCTCATTGTAAAGTCTCCCTCAAATTTGGTTGTCTGAGGAGAGACTACGGGTTCGCGGCGCACCGTATATGGGGGCGAATACCCAATCTCAACCGTTTCGATTTTGATGTCCGCACCCTTTCTGAGGCGGCAACACAAAATTGGGTATCAGTCCCCATTCTGTTTCCCGCGGAATCTGAGATGCTCTGCTCGCAACGTAAGCTCAAGGGGACCGTTTCCATGTTCAGAATGTCAACGCAGATGGCAATATTCCTGAAAATCGCCTTTCTTTGTCTGGCCGTTTTTTGGATCGGCAACGGCACCGCTTCAGCCGGGTGTGGTGGCAAAGACGAAAAGGCCTGTGCGGCCTGGAAATCGGGACCCCAATGTTCTGGAAACTTGAAAAAATACAAGAAGTACTGCCGAAATTGGGGGCAGCCGAATAAGAAGGCTTGGCCTGCGTCCCGCATTGGGTTTCGTTGCGGGAAAGGATATGCCCCCCTGAGGGGCTATTGCAAACCTTGCGGCAAGGCCAACGGACAACCGGCATGCGAGATTGGCCGGATTCCTTCAGGTTGCGGCAACGGCCTGGTGACAAAAAGCGGGATTTGCTATGCTTGCGGCGGCGCAAATCAGCAGGCCTGCCCGAAGCTTGAGTTCGGTTACCCCTGCCGCGGCGCGTATGAACCG
>CAYGUD010000144.1:0-6075 GCA_964352865.1 uncultured Hyphomonas sp. | reverse complement strand
GTCAATATCAATCGCTTCGCGTGTAGACAGTTTAAGCGTGCGTCCGCCACGTTCAATGTCCAGGAATATCGATTTGGCGCCGCGATCACCCGAGACCCGTGACAGGGCATCGAATTGAGACCGTTTGAACAAAGCTGGCGGCGATAAAGCCGTGTCGCTTTCGCTCATAATCGCTTCGACGCTCGGATCATGAGCCAGAGCGAACATTTCCTGTAAATGTTTCCCGGGCACATTTGGCATGTCACCGAGCAGGATAATGACCTGATCGATATCCGGCACGGCAGCAAGATGACCGAGCGCACATTTAAGAGACGAGGCTTGGCCCGTCCTGGCCTCTGGATTCTCCAGGACAGTCCAACCAGCCCTGTCCAGTATCGCTCTTCGCGCAGCATCATCTGGCGCCGTGACAGCGATTGCATAGGCTGTAGGCATTTCCATACGCAGACTTGCGGCATATTCGAGAATCTTTTGGCCGCGATATTCGGCGACTAATTTGTCACCATGTTCGTATCGGTTCGACGCGCCTGCCGCGAGCAGGATAAAAGCTGTCTTGGTTTGTTGTGGCTGGTTTCTGGTGGAAGCCGCTTGAACGATCTCAGCCAGCGTCGAAAGCGCAATCGCTGAAGCGTCTCGGAGCGATGGCACCAGGCCAACCGGGCCATGGATACGTGCAATATCACTTTCCGTGCAGTTCGCGGCGCGTAGCTCGTCGCATCTGACCGCATGCGTTCGCTTGCTTCCAACTGCGCCAATATAGAAAGCTGGTCCACTCAGCGCTTGCGTGAGCAATGGGATCTCCCAATCGCGGTCGTGGAACAGCAATACAAATGCCGTCCAGGGATCATCTTCGAGATCTGGTAGGCCGCTTGCAGTTGTAAGCTGTTCGACGTTTTGCAAGTCGGCGCGCGCGGCGTCTTCGATGTCGTCATCATCAAGCAATTGCAAGTGAACACCGTATCCGGCCGCATCGCTAATTTTGGCTAGTGCCAGCGCGTCGGCGCCGCGTCCGGCAATTCGCAAGCGGAGTTTTGGCTCATAGACGAAGCGATGAGCGCTGTTGCCTGAGCTCGGGCCCGGCGCTGGCGTGCTCAAATTGTTCTGATGATCAATGTCGAGGATTGCCGGTTTTCGAGACGCGAGTTGATGGCAGAGCGCGGAGATAATGGTCGTGTCTGGGTCTGGAAGGATCAAGACATCAATGGTGCCGCCGCAAGGCAACGGCAAGTCGACAAATGGGGATCCGGCGCCGTAGCGCAGCGACCGGATCTGTTTGTTCTTCAAAGACTGGCGCGCCTGCAGGATGACATCAGCATCAATGCAGCCGCCAGAGATATAACCGAGGCTCGAACCGTCGGAAACGGCCAGGAGCGCGCCAGGGGCCCGGACAGCTCCGCCTTGAGTATCCGTGATCACCACCAGCGCACAGGCGCGGTCCTCAGCTTGCCATTCGGCGATCCGGCTCAATACGTCTTGCGGATGTTCGCCTGTCATCGCCATTGCTGCCATGAAAGCGATGTAAACCACGATTTAGAGCGAGGCTAGTCTAATCCACGATCAGGCTCGCTAATTCTTCTATTGCGTCTTCGCTGGCACTCTTCGAGATGCTGCAGACCTGGTTGTATAAATTCAGGATGCGCCGGCCGGTTTCAGTGACGCGGGCGCCGCCGCCATCTGCGCCGCCATGCTTGGTCTCGACCACGGGGAGGGTGAATGCGCCATTTAATTGATCGATCAGTTTCAAGGCACGCGGATAGGACATGTTTAGTGCCAGCGCTGCGGCCTTGATCGATCCGGTCTCAATCAGCTGTTGCAAAAGCATGGCTTTACCAGGACCCAGCCGGGTTCCGTTTGGCAAATCAATGCGCAGGCTGAGGGTCGGGTCTGTCATTATTGCAGTCAACGTCCTTGTTCTGGGCGCTAGTCTTACCGCGTTGAGCAAAGAGCTCAACGCTCGGAGAATTCCTAATAAGAGTTTAAAGCGCGGGGAGAGGGGGTGTTCACCGTCCTGTGTGGCCGAGCGACGATTGCATCGCGCCGGACAGTGAGTTTGGTGTCCGTGCCACGAAACCTGGAAATCCCAAAATCCTGAAAGCTCGGCACGGCCAGGGATATGGATCCAATAGTTCGATAATCAACATTATGGGAAATACTGGAGATGCCGTAGCGCGGCCATTCCAGTTAGGCTGCGCCATTAGGCGTCTGCTCTGTGCTGCGGCTTGTGCAACAATGCTCTCATCCAGGTTCAGATACTGTCTATAGCCTCGTTCTGTGAAACATCGGCACAGGTAAAGCCCGCACAACCAACAGGATCGCTCTCCAGAACCACGGTGTGTAGATACGCGTCCGCTTGCGCTGAATAGCGCGGTAAATGTCTCGCGCGACGGTCTCTGGCTTGGACCATAATGGGCCTGATGGTGATAATGGCGCTGTCATCGGCGTGTCGACCAGGCCGGGTTTGATGCACGTTACGTGGATGTCTTTCGCGCTCGAAAACCGGTGCGCCATGCCTTCGCAGATCCGCTCGAGGCCGGCTTTTGTTGCGCCATATAGATAGTTGGATTGTCGTCCGCGGTCGCCTGCAACAGAGGCTATGGCGACGACATGCCCGCTATTCTGTTTTTCAAACAAAGCCGCAATGGCTTCTAACCAAAGCCCGGCAGAGACGAAATTGGTTGTAAAAAGCGCTTCTGTGGCCACCAAATCTCTCTGCAAAACCTGTTGTTCGCCGAGTGCACCATAGGCGATTAAGCACTCATCGATTACGCCGCCGGTTTCAATTATCTTGGCCATAGTCGGCGCAATGGATTCAGGAATGCCAATCTCGGCGGTGATTGCCAGGACGTTTCCGAGACTGCGTCCAGCAATATCTTTCCGGACAATGTCTATTTTTTCAGCGTTGCGTCCGACCAGTATATAGCTGTGATCCGGATGTTTCGAGGCGACATAACGAAGGTAGGCCTGCGCGATCCCAGATGTCGCGCCAAGAACCAGAAGCGTTTTGGGCGTGGTGTTTGCTCGATTAGGCATGTGTTTGGGTCACCCGTCGCCAGAATGAAGAGCTAATTTTAGGATCTCGCAGAGCTTCCAGCTTTTGCCAATTTGGGTAGCTCGTTTGATAGATTTGCGGACTCATCCCGCTGTCCTTTGCGGGATACATCCGGCCACCATGGCGAGCGGCGATGCCGTCCAAGCGGGATAAGAGCTGGATGGTCTTTTCACCACGATTTGGGAAATCAAGCGCAAGACTGACCCCTTCCATTGGAAATGAATTCAGTCCCGGCGACGTTTACGGGCCATGTCGTTTTAAAACGGCCAGGAAAGACCCCTGCCCGCTGGCTTTTATCGCAGACAGCAATTCTGTGATCCCAGAACGGCTTTGTTCGAGAGGGATAATTGACTGGTGTTGAAAAAATCCCGCGTGACCGTAGAGCCGGTTCCAATTGGCGATCCCATCGAGCGGATAAAAGTATTTCTGATAGGACTGTCGCCCTCGAAACTGAGCGCCCGGACGGTTACTATATAACCAATTGAATGAAAGAATTGTGTATTTATTCAATAGGATAGCGGGTATTTCGCTGACTAGTCCAAGAGGTTTTTCCAACCTGGGTGATTGCAAAATGCCGTCATCAAGAAAACGTGCTCGTGTAAAGACTCCAGACCCCAGTTTTTTAGCTGAGCTAAAGCAATTCACCCACGCCGCTGTATACGGCCAGTCAGCACTGTCTCGATCGAATTCAAAGAACTGATCCAGGTTTGAATACCGCATCTGCTCAACGGCTATGCGGCTAGATTTGATCTGCTTCAATTGAAGTTCGACCCACTCAATATATCCTGTGAGGCCGAGCCCAGAGATTGTCGCAGCAAACATGTCCGCATTTTTCGTGCGGCTGCATGCCATCTCTTCGCCGTCCGAGCGGACGATTTTTAATGATGTAATGTGAGCCCCGAAACTGCCAACCGCGTGGTGGTTCTTGCCGTGAACGTCATTCGCGATCGCGCCGCCCAAGGTGATGAATTTTGTGCCAGGCGAAACAGGTACAATCCAACCGGCGGGCACAGTAATCGCGTTCAGCTCGGCAATTGTGATTCCGGACTGGGCTTTCAGTCGCCCGGTACGGCGATCAAATTCAATCAGATTATCGGGTTGCCGTGCGTGGCAAAGGATGCCGCCGTGGTTTAGCGCAACATCGCCGTAAGAGCGGCCTGACCCGTGAAAAATTGTCGTTTTCTCTGGCGCATACAACGCTGATGACGGGTGTTCAAAACGTCCGATCGTTCGCGTCTCATGCGCATATCGAAAGGTTCGGCCCCAACTTAAAACGCGTTGATCCATAGAGGGCTCGTAAGATCTTGCGCAAAAACCATGAAAATGGCTGAAAGTAGCAAAATGCTGGTTTTGTCCCGGATGGCATATATGACCGGGTCTTCAGATATCTCCCGGCGTCCGGCCAGCAACCAGAAGCGTAGCATCCACGCGACGAGCAAGGCGCATCCCGCGAGCACGACCATCTCCGAGTTGAACACCGTAATCGGTGCCGACAATCCATAGATGAGCATGGCGAGGACGGCCATCATGCCAATTGCCGAGCCGCTTGCCAGTAGCGAAGTCTCATCGCCAGCGCGATAGCCGCGACCAGGAACGCCGCTATTGTCGCCAAGCGCGAGGATTTCGATGAACCGTTTTCCGATGGCCAGCGACAAGAAAAAGCACCCGACAAATGTCAGAAGCCATGCGGATGGTGGATACCCAACCACATATGCTCCGGCGATGACGCGGAGCGAGAACAGGCTGGCAAGTGTAAACACATCAATGATGGCGAGCCGCTTCAACCGGAGTGAATAAAGCACCGTCACAAATAAGTACGCGACCAGAACCCAGCCAAAAATCCAGTCGATCAGGAATGATGCGTAGAGGCTCACGGGCAATATCACCGCGACGAAGCCGATCGCTGTTGGAATACTAAGAAGACCGCTGGCCAACGGCCGGTGCTTTTTTGTTGGGTGGCGTCTGTCATCCGGGATGTCGAACAGATCATTGAGAATATAGGTCGCACTCGCCAGCATGGAAAAACAGAGAAACGCCGATAGCAGCTTCAACCAGTCCAACTGATCGAGATTCACGATCTGGATCGCTGGTACAACCAATATCAATAGGTTCTTCGTCCATTGATGCAGCCGCAAGCTTTTCAAGAGCGGCCCGATTTCGCTGCGCTGCGCGACCAGTTCTTTAACGCCGATCCGAGATCCGTTCTTGTCAGTTAGACGATAGCTCCTGGCTGGCGCATTGACCGCATATCCGCCTCGCCCCGCCAGCCACACGGATGAATCAGACTTTGAGTTTCCGACATAAAGAAAATTGGCACCATGGCGTTCCACCAGGAACTGAGCTTTGCGCGAAGCGGTCAAATTGGTTTCTAAAGACGAGCCTTTGTAAAACTCTATGTCAGTATGTCTGGCGATCGCGCCGACCAGTTGCTCATCAGAGCCCGATACGAGTTCGACAGCATGGCCACGTTGTCTGAATGTTTGAGCGAGCTTCAAAACGTCTGGTTCGTACGGCAGCGCTTGGGGATCAATGTGCGGCGAAAAGCGCTTGCTTAAAAGCCGTTTCGCCTTTGAACGATTAGTGATCGCCGTGAAAGCGACGAGAAATAGGAATAGCGGGTTCCACCGTGCGCAGAGCACAAAAAGCTCATAGGTAAGGTCATTTCTGATCAACGTGCCGTCCAAATCAAGAATCAGAGCTGGATTGCTATTCATCTGAATGACAGCCTCGCCTCAAACAGGCGGTGATGGCGAGTAGCCGAAAATCCGCTTTGAGTGTTCGCTGAGATTTGCATCAATCTTCTATTCTGCAGCGCAGGAGCGCTTAACGCGGTGATGGACACGACGCTCGTAAGAACAGCCGCCTCGGTGGCAGATTTAACGCAGAAGAATAGTTTAAGCTGATCAGATCGGCTTTTTAATAGCCCAGTGTCTCATTTCTCAGCCAAACATCTTGCTGATTGTGAGAAGAGAGATGGTACGCCCAACAGGATTCGAACCTGTGACCTACTGATTAAAAGTCAGTTGCTC
>CAYGUD010000143.1:3217-6091 GCA_964352865.1 uncultured Hyphomonas sp. | reverse complement strand
CATCGCCAAAGCCTTCCCAGGTTTCCAGCGGGTCGAAGCCAGCCTCAGCGATGCGTTGCGGCAATTGAAACAGGTGCTGCGGCGCCGAAACAATCCCGCGCTCAAAGAACAAATCGATCTGTTTGGCACCCAGGCCGTCAATATCAAGCGCCTTGCGCGATACGAAATGTTTCAGGCGCTCCTTGACCTGCGCGGGGCAAATCAACCCACCCGTACATCGCCTGCGCACATCTTCATTGCCTTTCTCGTCAAGCTCTCGTTCGGCTGCAGACCCGCATTCCGGACAGATCAGCGGCATTACAAAAGCATCAGCGCGACCGGATCGATCAGGATCAATGACGCGCAAGACTTGCGGGATGACGTCCCCCGCGCGCTGAATCTCGACTTGATCGCCTTCGCGGACATCGAGGCGTTCAATTTCATCTTCATTATGAAGCGTCGCATTTGAGACCACCACACCGCCCACTGTGACGGGAGCTAAACGGGCGACGGGTGTTAAGGACCCTGTACGCCCAACCTGAATATCAATTGCCTCCAGAGTGGTGACCGCTTTTTCGGCGGGAAATTTGTGGGCAATTGCCCATCTCGGAAACCGGCTCACTTGCCCGAGACGGGCCTGCCAATCGAGCCGATCGGTTTTGTACACCACACCATCAATATCATAGCCCAGCGCGGCGCGGCGTTCGACCATGTCCGTATAGGCCGCCAGCAAGCCCGCCACACTTTCATGCGGCTGGAACAGTTCATTCGTCTGGAATCCCCATTCTGCAAGTTTTCGAACCGCTTCGGTCTGCGTCTCTGCGAAAGGTGCAGAAACCTCGCCCCAGGCATAGGCGTAGAATTTCAGCGGTCTCTGCGCTGTGATCGCCGGGTCTTTCTGGCGAAGCCCGCCCGCCGCAGCGTTGCGGGGGTTCATATATTGCTTGCGTCCTGCCGCCTCTTCTTTTGCGTTCAGCGCGGCGAAATCCTCGTGCGCCATATAGACTTCGCCGCGGATCTCGATGCGCGACGGCCAGCCTGTACTTCCCAGCTTAGTCGGCACGTCTTTAAGGGTCCGCGCATTGGCCGTCACATCTTCGCCAACCCGGCCATCGCCGCGTGTGGCCGCAGATTGTAAGACACCGTCTTGATAGGTCAGGCTGAGGGAGAGACCATCTATCTTTGGCTCAGCGGTGATGACCAGGCTTTGCTCCGGTTCCAGCCCTAGAAACCGGCGAATACGATCCGCAAAATCCTGGACGTCTTCATCTGTAAAGGCGTTGTCGAGGGAGAGCATAGGAGCGCCATGCTCGATTTTTCCGAATCCATCACTGACACCGATGCCAACGGTATCGCTCGGGCTATCAGAGCGCTTCAAATGAGGAAACTGCGCCTCAATCGCCAGATTGCGGCGGCGCAATTCATCATAGACCGCATCGGACAGATGCGGATCATCTTCGGTGTAATAGCTCGCATCTGCGAGCCTGATTTCCGTCGCCAGTCGCGCCAGTTCCTTACGCGCTTGTGCTTCCGTCAGTGCGTCTACCGCGATCTCTGCATTCATGCCGCCTCCAGCAATTTCAATGCGGCGGCGCGCGCCTCATTGGTGATGCTGGAGCCTGACAACATTCGGGCGATTTCTTCAAGCCGTTGACCGTCATCTAATTGCGCAACATGGCTGGTAATCTGATCATGCGCGTCCGCTTCTTTGAGCACGCGCCATTGGCGTGTGGCGGCGGATGCAACTTGAGGGCTGTGCGTGACCGCAAACACTTGCCGCTCCTCTGACAGGATTGCGATCCGTTCCCCGATCGCCGCTGCAACAGCCCCGCCGACCCCCTGGTCCGCCTCATCAAAAATCAGCGTGCAGGCATCACCGGTCTGGCTGAGGGCGCATTTCAGCGCCAGCGAAAAACGCGCCAGTTCGCCGCCGGAGGCGATGGCTTTCAGTGGGCCGAACCCTGCCCCCGGATTGGTTTGGATTTCAAAAGTCGCACGTTCCAGGCCTTTTGCCCCGCTTTCGCCTTCGGCCACGTCGTCAAACGCGACGCGCAATTCTACGCGGCCAAGATGGAGCGGCTCTAATTCGGCGTGAATGGCTTGCTCCAGCACGCTGGCATGTTTGCGGCGTTTCTTACTCAAGCGTTCTGCCGCGTCTCGCCAGGCGGATTCTGCCGCCGATTCTTCTGCACGAATTGTGTCGAGCGCCTCAGAATCCGCATCACAAAGCGCCAGATCGCGCTCATAGCGTGCCAATGTGTCGGCCAGGTGTTCCGGCATACAATCGTATTTACGCGCCGCTGCGCGGAGCGCGAACAAGCGTGCCTCGACCGTCTCAAGACGACTTGAATCATGCACTGAGAATCGCGACAGCGCGCTGACACTGCTATGCGCTTCGGCCATTTCGATTAGCGTGCGCTCGAGCGCATCTGACGCCGCGCCTGCGATGTCAGCAATATCCGCATCCAGGGCTTCAAGCCCCGGCACCTGAACGACACGGTCGACCGCTTTCGCAGCTTTCATCAGCGCATCTTCCAGCTTCGGATCACGCAGCGCTTTTGAAGCCTCTTCAATCGACTCGCTAATCCGCTCTGATTGCAACAATACGCTGCGCTGGGCGGCCAGCGCCTGGGTCTCGTCCGCTTCTGCGGCAAGCTTGCTCAAATCCTCCACAGCATAGGTCAGCCAATCCTTTTGCTCTCGCGCGGCTTTGACGGTTTGTTCCAGAAGACGCCGCGCCTCACGCTTGGACTCGAAAGTTCGCCAGAGATTGCCGCATGCCCGGACTTTGTCTTCGTGACCCGCAAACGCATCAAGCAGATCCAGGTGTGTCGACGGACGCATCAAGCCGGATGCCGCATGTTGGCCATGTATCTCAACCAGAAGATCGCCGAG
>CAYGUD010000143.1:0-3117 GCA_964352865.1 uncultured Hyphomonas sp. | reverse complement strand
GTGAGGGCGGTGAAACCTGTCGCGGCCTCTAATTGAAGCCGATCTATGAGAACGAATGAGTGGATCGAGAGAGCGTATAACATACCCCCTCATACAACAAGAACAAAACTAGAACAAGTGCCTAGCTACCGCCTGGAATAAGACGCTGTAACCATGACCGTTTTTGTGCTTCCGAAGTCGCTTCCGGATCCAGGCCCTCGCCACTTAGCAAGCGATAAGTGTCGCGATACCAGATGCTATTGGGATAATTGTATCCAAGCACAGCACCGGACGCCAAGGCTTCTTGTTTCAATCCCATCGAGAGATAGACCTCAACCAGCCGGTGCAGCGCTTCTGGTGCGTGATTGGTTGTATCATACTCTTTGACCACTGTGCGGAAACGGTTGATCGCTGAAAGGTGCTGATTGCGTCGCAAGTACCAACGCCCGATTTCCATTTCTTTGCCGGCCAACTGATCCTGAACCATATCAAGTTTGACCATCGCGTCGCGCGCATAGTCTGACTCTGGATAGCGCCGGACGACATCGCGCAAGGCATCGCGTGCGAGTTCTGTTGTTTTTTGATCTCGGCCGACATCCATGATCTGATCAAAATGGCTGACCGCGATCAGATAATAAGCATAAGACGCGCCCTGGCCCGCAGGATTGAGCGACAAGTAGCGTTGCGAGGTCCCGATCGCTTCGTCATACTTACGCGACTCGTAAGCCGCAAAGGCGGACATAAGCGATGAACGCCGCGCCCATTCGGAATATGGGTGCTGACGCTCGACTTCGTTGAACAATAAAATTGCCTGATCAAAATCACGCTTGTCCAATTCGTCTGTGGCGCGGGCATACAGTTGCTCAACCGGACGCTCTACATAAGCCAGCTCCTGACGCCGGTTCGAATTCTGACACGAGGTCAAAACCAAGGCGGCAGCTGTAGATGCGAGTAAAACTAAGTGAATTCTACGCATGAAGATACGGCACCATTCTGTCTGTTCGGGCAGTTTCCCGAGGCTGTTCGCTTTGTAAAGTCTGTCACTGTGCCAAGGCAACCTGTCTATGTGTATTTTACGGTCTTGTCACAAAGCGACGGCGATCCAGCTACGTCATGATCATAAGCTTCAATCGTTACAAGCGCTTAGGGCGTAAAGATACGTTATAACCTATATAACGCACTGTTATTATTCAGTTTATTGATGTTTACCCTCCGGCGCGCTAGGATAGCCTATGCACCATCACGGCGATTCGCATCATCACGGTCATCATCATGATCACAGTTCCGCAGTCAGCAACACGGCTGATGGACGTCGGCGCGTCGCGATTGCAGCCTTTCTGACATTTGGCTTCATGATTGCCGAGATTGTTGGCGGCGTCATTTCAGGGTCTCTGGCCCTGATCGCTGACGCGGCGCATATGCTTACGGATGCGGGCTCGCTTGCATTGGCCTGGCTCGGCTTCAAACTGGCGGAACGTCCCGCTGATCAGAATCGCTCTTTTGGCTGGGCGCGGTTCAAAGTGCTCGCCGCATTCGTCAATGGCCTGACTTTGATCGCCCTCGCTGTCTGGATTGTGTTTGAGGCTGGCCAGCGTTTGCTCGATCCGCATCCTGTCATGGGCAACTTGCTGCTGGTCGTCGCCTGTCTGGGACTGGTCGTAAACATTGTCGCCTTTCGCATTCTGCACGGCGGCGATCATGAAGACCTCAACATGCGCGCAGCCCTGTGGCACGTTGCGGGTGATCTATTGGGGTCCGTCGCCGCCATTGGGGCCGCTCTGATCATCATATTTACGGGATGGATGCCAATTGACCCCATTCTCTCTGCATTGGTCGCGATCATTATTCTGATTGGCGGTGTCAGCATCGTTCGCAGCACGGCGCACATTCTGATTGAAGGCGTCCCCCCGGGACTCTCGCCTGTTGATATTAAGACTGACCTGGAAGATGCGATTTCAGACGCCCATCGCGTAGATCACATTCACGCCTGGGCCTTGAATGAGAGCAAAACGCTGGTGACACTTGATGTCGAAGCCAAACCCGGTGTTTGCATCGAATCACTGCGGCGGGCCGTAAAGGCACGCTTGAAAGAGCAATTTGACGTCGATCATGTGACTGTTGAGATTCGCAGCGAGCCCAAGATTTCCGCCTGATTACAAGGCGCACGCCAGATAAGCTCATCGGCGACCGCATAGAAGCCTCATAGAAAAAGGGAGGTCAAAAAGACCTCCCTCAGACACTCTACACATACTCTACTAAGACTGTACTATACCGAACAATGCCGATTTTGCAATCCGTGCTCACAGCATGCGCGTTTTGTAAAACCTTAGCCAGTGACTTTCTTCGCCAAAGCGCGGGCTTGAGCTTTCCAATTATCACGGGTCATGCGCCCTGGGAAGCGCAGAACAGATTCCAGCGCGTCCATTTGGGCTTTGCGCAATGCAGAAATCTGCCAGAAGTGGAAGATACCAGCATCGTTCAGGCGACGCTCCAGAACCGCACCGACGCCTTTGATCAGTTTCAGATCGTCAGGCTGACCCAAAGGTTTCGTTAGACGACCATTTTCGTCAGTCTTAGGCGCTGCTTTAGCTTTTGGCGCTGGCTTGGCTTTGACCGCGGCTTTCGCTTTCGGTGCAGCTTTTGTTTTTGCTTTTTTGGCTTTCTTGGCTTTTTTCACCTTGCCACCAACAGACGCGATTTCTTCGCTCAGACGTTCTACCCGGGCTTTTACTTTCTCGTCGGCACCGTCAGAGTTTGCGCGCAAATCAGCAACTTGCTCTTCGAGATCATCGAGCTTGCTGTGAAGTTTTTCCGCTTTTTTGGTTTTCAGTGAGAATTGCTTGATGCCAAGGGCTTCACGCATACGCTCCATCCGGGCTTCGAGACGCTCACGCTGCTCTGCCTGGAACTTGCTGACAACTTCCGTCGCATCACCTGTCGCTTCAACAACACGACCGCGAACTTTAGAGGCTTCTTCCGCCACGCGGCTCATTTGCTCAGTCATTTTTGCAATTGCGGTGTTCGAAGACAAGCGCGCACGAACGTCGCTCTCGATTTCTTCGCCGCGAGACACCAGGTCCTCAAACAAGACTTCGCCCTGGCCGCTGACTTTGCCAACGCCTTCAGTTGCAACATCAT
>CAYGUD010000142.1:0-6127 GCA_964352865.1 uncultured Hyphomonas sp. | reverse complement strand
CACGGTCACACCTTTAGAGGCAACTTGCTCACCGATTCGGCCGGAATAGACGCTAGTGCCTTTGCGATTGAAGTCACCTTCAAGACCATGACCTACGGCTTCGTGGAGCAGCACGGCCGGCCAGCCCGGCCCAAGCACAACTTCCATTTCACCAGCTGGGGCGGGAATAGAGTCCAGATTTACTTCGGCCTTGCGCAGCGCCCGCATGGCGAGGCCCTGCCACCGTTCTGGTGCGATCCACTCATCATAAGCGGCGCGGCCACCGGCCCCGGCAGAGGCTGATTCGCGACGACCATTCTGTTCAAGCGTTACCGAGACATTCAACCGAACCAGAGGACGGACATCGTGAAAGCTCTCTCCGGCCGGACGCAGAATGTCGATTTGCTCGTGACTGCCCGCAAGAGAAACAGACACCTGCACGACGCGCGGATCTTTGGCGCGCACCCAGGCATCTATCTCAGCCAGAAGACCGGTCTTTACTGTGAATTCAGGCGCTTCGGTTGGATCAAGCGGCGAATAGAGCTGCCGATTGGACGGCGTCGGGGAAGCTGCCAGATTGCCAGAATAGCCACGTTTGGCCTGCCGCGCTGTGTCTGCGGCCCGGCGAATCGCGCTGATGGAGAGATCGCCTGAATGGGCATTGCCGCTGGCTTCACCCGCAACGACGCGCATGCCAAAGCCTTGAGACGTGTCATATGTCGCTGATTTCAGTCGTCCATCATCGAAAACGAATCCTTCAGACCGTGATCGTTGGACATAGATATCACCATCATCTGCGCCATTAGCGGCGTCGGCGAGGATTTTTGACGCATCTTGCGTGTCGAAAGGCAGCTCTGTGTAAGTCATGCCTCGTATGTGACGCTACAGGAGCGCCGGATCAAGCGCTCCCGTGCGATCAATTTTGACTAGCTGGCGTCCTCAACTGTGAATCTGGTCAGCTGCCGGAGCGCAAGATCCCATTCGGGCTTGAGTTCCAGAGACGTGTTGAAGTCTTCAAACGCGCCAGCAACGTCGCCGGTATTTTCGCGCGCGATGGCGCGATTGTAATAGGCCGCGAACAAGTCATTTGATTCGAGTTCGATAGCGCGGTTGAGCGGCGCCAACGCGGCCTCGAAGTCGCGCTGATAGATATAAGCCGCGCCAGTATTCAAATAGGCCGCGCCGAGTTCCGGTTGCAAACGAAGCGCTTCTGAATAGTCAGCCAGTGCATTGTCATAGTTTCCTTCGCGCATGCGCAGGACGCCGCGATTCACGTAAGTGGCTGCGCGATTCGTTCGCGTCATGGCTTCTTCACGTAGGGCCCGAGAACAGACCTCGTCTGCCGCGCGAAAGTTGGAGTAACGGTTTTTGGTCTTCTGGAAACATTCACCTCCGAGACCATTTCCGATGACAAATACCTGCGCGGAAGCCGTTTCCGCAACGAGCGCGGTGGCTGCCGCGGCAATCAATAGCTTGAACTTCATAGCTGTGCCTCCTGAGAACAGAATTTAACTATACACTAAGTGGTACAATTTATCGACCGACTGCGACATTTTATAAGAGGTGGCTCTATTGGGTAGACCTGTCGGTCTGTCATATATATGGCTGCAGCCAAGATTGGATGGAGTGACTCTTGCGTTACATCTTTGCATGGATTTCAGCGGTGTTGATAACTGGTTCAGCATTCGCCCAAGAATTAGTAGGCCAGCCGACCCCCGGCGCGCTTGGATTTCAACCGGCCGCTACGCGGATTATGGAGCGTGTAAACGATTTCCATAATTACTTGCTGGTGATCATCACAGTGATCACGCTTTTCGTGCTGGCGCTTTTGATCTGGGTTTGCATTCGCTACAGCAAGCGTGCCAATCCTGTGCCTCAGAAGTTTAGCCACAATACGACCGTGGAAATTATCTGGACGGCCGTGCCGGTCTTGATCCTAGTCGCGATCGCTGGACCATCATTTTCCAACTTGTTCTATCAAGAAAACCAACCGGATCTGGAAATGATTGCTCAAAGCGGCGATCTGGATGATCCGAATATCTATGTTGATGCGGCCAAAGAGGGCTGGATCACTGTTAAAGCCGAAGGCATGGGGAACTGGGCCTGGACCTATTACTACATGGACGAGCTCGATGCGGACGGATATCCGATCCAGTACGTCTCGAACGGCATCCATTACGGTCTGCCAACAGATCCTGCGCCGACCCCGGAAAAGCCACTTTACCTCGCGACTGACTATCCGATGGTCATCCCAGTGAATCGATACATCCGATATCAGACCACATCTGACCGCGTCATTCACTCTTGGACTGTGCCGGCATTTGGCGTCAAAACCGATGCCGTGCCTGGGCGCCTTAACGAAGGCTGGTTCCTGGTCGAAGAAACCGGCGTCTATTATGGCCAGTGTTCAGAGCTTTGCGGCAAGAACCACGCATTCATGCCGATTGAAGTCCGCGTCGTCCCACAAGATCAGTACGATCGCTGGATCGAAGTGATGAAGACCGGTGATATCGATGCGGCGACAGAATTAGTACAAAACATTGACCCGATGGGCGCAGGCACTCGCCTCGCATCAGTCGAGTAGGAGAGGGATTAGATCATGCCTATGGATCAAGTTGCTGCTCACGGCCACGACGCCCACGATCACAAGCCAGGCTTTTTCGTGCGTTGGTTCTTTTCAACCAACCACAAGGATATCGGAACGCTTTACCTCGTCTTTGCATTGATCGCAGGGATCGTCGGATATTCGCTGTCAGGTTTGATTCGTCTCGAGCTCGCTGAGCCTGGAATTGGCCCGATGACCGGAATGATGGAAGTGCTTTACGGCACGACTGGCCAGCAAGCCATCGAACAGGCCAAGAGCTTCTACAATGTTGTGATCACGTATCACGGCCTGATCATGATCTTCTTCATGGTTATGCCTGCATTGATTGGCGGCTTCGGGAACTGGTTCGTGCCGCTGATGATTGGTGCACCGGATATGGCGTTCCCGCGGATGAACAATATTTCGTTCTGGTTGACCGTGGTAGCATTTTTGCTCGCCATGATCTCTTTCGTCACCCCGGGCGGTAACGGTGTGAACGGCTTTGGCGGGGGATGGGTTCTGTATCCGCCACTTTCCAGCACAGCCGGGCATGCAGGACCTTCCATGGATCTGCTGATCCTGTCACTGCACACAGCCGGTCTGGCCTCTATTCTCGGGGCGATCAATTTTATCGTCACCATCCTCAACATGCGTGCGCCAGGTATGACGCTGCACAAGATGCCGCTCTTTGCCTGGTCGATGCTGGTGACAGCGGTTCTGCTTCTGCTGGCGCTTCCAGTGCTCGCCGGCGCTCTGACCATGCTTCTGACCGATCGGAACTTTGGGTCTCAGTTCTTTGATCCGTCTGGCGGCGGTGATCCGATCATGTTCCAGCACTTGTTCTGGTTCTTCGGACATCCTGAAGTGTACATTATGATCTTGCCGGCCTTTGGCATTGTCTCTCACATCGTTTCGACATTCTCGAAGAAGCCAATCTTTGGTTATCTGGGAATGGCCTATGCGATGGTATCAATCGGCGCGATCGGCTTCATCGTCTGGGCCCACCACATGTACACCGTTGGCATGCCGACAGATATGAAGGCCTATTTTGTGGCCGCAACCATGGTGATTGCCGTTCCGACGGGGATCAAGATATTCTCATGGATCGCAACAATGTGGGGCGGCTCGATCGACTTTTCAGTTCCTATGGTCTGGGCCATCGGCTTCATCTTCCTGTTCACTCTGGGCGGTGTCACAGGCGTCGTGCTGGCCAATGCCGGTATCGACCACGCTCTGCACGATACCTATTATGTCGTTGCACACTTCCACTATGTGTTGTCACTCGGCGCGGTGTTCGGGCTCTTTGCTGGTTGGTACTACTGGTATGAGAAGATGTTTGGCCTGAAATATAATAAGGTCGTTGGCTATGCGCACTTCTGGATCATGTTTGCTGCGTCTAACCTGATCTTCTTCCCGCAGCATTTCCTGGGCCTCAACGGTATGCCGCGTCGCTATGTGGACTATCCTGAAGCATTCTCGCTCTGGAACCAGGTCTCTTCATGGGGCTACGCGCTCTCTATGGTTGCGACATTGCTGTTCTTCTACGGCGTGGTGGAATCAATGATCCGCCGCCGCAAAGGCGAAGCTAATCCTTGGGGTGAGGGTGCCACCACACTTGAGTGGACACTGCCAAGCCCGCCGCCATTCCACCAGTTCAATGAACTGCCAGTGGTGAAAAGCGAAGCGGGCCACTAAAGCCCGCCCGCAAAACGACAATCCGGGCGGCCCTTTGCGTGATATCAACGCAGAGGGCCGTTTCCATACAAGCCTAAGAGAAGCGCCCCATGTCTGCAGATGTGACTGCCCAAGACGCCAGCCCGAAACTTGCCACCGCCGGCGATTATGTCGAGCTGATGAAGCCTCGCATCATGATGCTTGTCGTTTTTACCGCGCTCGCCGGGCTCGTCGCCGCCATTGGGGTTTCTGGAGAAAGCATCAACCCTGTTCTTGCGGCCGTCGCGATCCTGTCAGTTGCATTGGGCTCGGGCGCCGCAGGTGCGATCAATATGTGGTATGACGCCGATATCGACGCGATCATGACGCGAACCTCGACGCGTCCAATTCCGTCTGGCGCTATCCCTAAAGATGAAGCCCTGACCATGGGTTTGATCATGTCTGCAGTGTCGGTCCTTCTCATGTGGATCGCGTCAAACGTCCTCGCGGCTGGCCTGCTGGCATTTTCAATCGCATATTATGGCTGGTTTTATACAATGGTGCTGAAGCGCCGAACCGCTCAGAATATTGTGATTGGCGGCGCTGCGGGCGCATTCCCGCCGGTTATCGGCTGGGCTGCCGTCACGGGTTCCACGCCTCTGGATGCCTGGATACTGTTTGCAATCACATTTTTCTGGACCCCGCCTCATTTCTGGGCACTGAGCCTCGTTGCGCACAAAGAGTATGAGAAAGCGGGCGTTCCAATGTTGCCTGTCACCAGCGGTGCAAAAGCGACCCGCCTGCAAATCCTGCTTTATTCCATTGTCCTGGCGCCGGTTGGTCTGGCGCCCCTAGCGACCGGGCTTGGCGGCCTGGTCTATGCCATTGTCGGCGCGATCCTGACCGTGATATTTCTGTATTTCGCGGTGAAGGTCTGGCGCAGCCGGGCAGGGGACGCTGATGCAGGTGATGCTGAACGCAAGCTCGCCATGAGCATGTTCGCTTTCTCGATCCTCTACCTGTTCGGCCTCTTTGCCGCACTCATCATTGAGCATGGTTTCGGGTTATACTTCAGTATCGGAGGCGTTTGATGACTGAACCTGCACCCACACCTGCTATTGATGAGGCTGCTCTGATGAAAGCTCAGAAGCGTCGCAATCTATGGTTGGCCTTGGCATTGGTCGCGTTCGTCGTGATTGTTGGCGTCTCAACCGCATTGCGGATCCAGGAAACAGATTTCAGCAATGGCGACCGGCTGTATTTCTCTGGCTATATGGATGAAGCGGCGAGCGAAAAAGCCGACCGGGAAGCCCAAGCGCGAATCGCCGCTCGCCAAGCCGAACAGGCAGCAGCCGATCAAGCGGCTGCGGCGGAGCAAGACGATGAATAATGGCCGCATAGCGCTGATTGCGACAATCACTGCGGCCGCCATGCTGAGCCTCGCTTTCGCGTCAAAACCGCTCTATGACACGTTCTGCCGGGTGACAGGATTTGGCGGTACAACTCAAATCGCTGACCGCGCGCCGGATCGCGTAAGCGACCGTGAAATAACCGTGCGGTTTGATGCCAATGTCGCGAATGCTCCGCTCCAATTTCGAGCAACGCAAACCAATCTGCCTGTTCAAGTTGGCGCCCACAGTCTCGCTTTCTACGAAGTCACCAATACATCGGTCAGCGATGTCAGTGTCATTGCCAGCTATAATGTGACGCCGCACAAGGCTGGGCGATTCTTCAACAAACTGGAATGCTTCTGTTTTGAAGAGCGTATTATCAAGGCTGGCGAGACTAAAAAACTGCCAGTGATCTTTTTCATCGACCCGGCAATTGAAGACGAACGTAATGCCAATGATGTTCGCACAATCACGCTTTCATATACATTTTTCAACACGGATGAGTTCAAAGGTGCGGCGA
>CAYGUD010000141.1:0-6128 GCA_964352865.1 uncultured Hyphomonas sp. | reverse complement strand
GGACGAATGCACCGATCAGGGCATAATTCGCACGTGTTTCCATCATCCGGCTCCCATAATTGCGCCGCGACCGCGTGGGCCCCCAAAATATTCCTGGATCCAGGGATGGGGCTCTCTTCTTAATTCATCCATCGTGCCAACTGCGATTGTGCGCTTCTCGCCAAGCACGGCGATCCGGTCACATGTGACAGCCAGCGTATCGACATCATGGGTCACCAGGAACACGGTAAGGCCCAGTGATTTCTGCAGATCCCGGATCAACTGATCAAATCCTGCCGCCGTGATCGGGTCAAGTCCGGCCGTCGGTTCATCAAGGAATAGCAAAGGCGGATCGAGCGCCATGGCGCGCGCCAGAGCAGCGCGTTTTCGCATGCCGCCTGACAAATCCGAAGGATATTTGCGGCCCGCCCAGGTCTCGAGGCCAGACATTCTGATTTTCTGGTCCGCGAGCTCCTTCATCAGGCGCAATGGCAATTTGGTATGTTCCTTCATTGGCACCATGACATTCTCGCGCACGGTCAGGTTCGAGAACAGCGCCCCATCCTGGAACATAATGCCCCATAGGCGTTGCAGCGCCGAATGGTCTTCCGACTGCAAATGGATGACGTCTTCACCGAACACATCGACTTTTCCTGCTGCCGGTTCTTTCAATCCGACAATTGCGCGCAGAAGCACAGACTTGCCGCACCCGGACGGGCCGATCACGCCAATGACTTCACCTTTGCGGACATCCAGATCGAGATTCTCATGCACGACATGCGCGCCATAAGCGGTTTTCAGGCCGCGTACTTTGATCGCGAGATCGCTCATATCCCCATCTCCATATAGAAGATGGCAAACAGCGCATCGATAACAATGATCGCGAACAAGGCCTGGACGACCGACTTGGTTGTATGGTGACCGAGCGATTGCACACTACCGCCAACTTCGAGGCCCTGACGGCACCCGATCAGCGCAATCGCAAGTCCAAAGACCGGCGCTTTCGACATGCCAATCCAGAATTGATCTATCGGAACTGTGTCCTGCATCCGGTTGAAGAAAACCGTCGGATTGATTTCCAAGACTAGCCAGCCAACGGTCATACCGCCAGCAATTGCGGTGAGCATGCCGATAAAGGTCAGCACCGGAAGCATGATCATCATCGCCAGCACGCGCGGGGCCACGATGACCCGCAACGGATCCAGACCGAGCGTATCCATGGCGTCAATTTCCTGACGCATTTTCATCGCGCCAATCTGCGCTGTGAAAGCTGAGTTTGTCCGCCCTGCAATAATGATTGCGACTAATACGCCGCCCAGTTCTCGCAGGATGCCAAACCCGACGAGCTCGACGACGAAAATCGTCGCACCGAACTGAGACAGCGTCGTGGCGCCAATGAAGGCGACCACCATGCCGACAAAAAAGCTCAGAAAGGCAATGATCGGCACCGCATCGAGCCCGGCATCTTCCATCACAGAGACCAACGCCGTCCAGCGCATTTTCGCCGGCTGCCAGACCACTATCGACATCGCGACAATGGTTGCGCCCAGGAATGACAGTGTTTCTAACGCCTCGGCCCACATATGCGCGGCCGCGCGGCCGGTTCGTTCAAGCAAGTCGACAAAGCCGTGACCGTCTTCCTGCAAGGGCGGCGCAAGCTCTTCCTGTGTCGCGAGCAACCGCGCCTGATCAAGCAAGGCATCGGCTTCCGGGGTCGCATTGATGCGCTGAGGCTCGCCATGGGCGAAACCGCGCAAGACCCGATCAATCAGAAACGCGCCAGCCGTGTCGACGGTCTCCAGCTCGGTCAGATCCAGCTCGGCGAGCGCGATCTCAGCGCTATCTCGCGTCAAATCCCGGAGCGGCGCGTCGACAGATGCAAGCGATGTGACGACCCATGCGCCTCGCAGCACCAACCGCGGTCGCGCGCCCCCAATATACTCAAAATCAGGGGCCAAGGATGTTTCACTTGGACTCAACACTATTTACCTTAACCCACCAGCGTTTAAGACGGCCCCCAACGCATCATTCAAATTTAACCGATCCGGCAAAGACTTAATCCATGCGCCAGATGACCATCACGCCTCATTCTTCGCCGCTTAAATCGGCTTTTGCAATCTCTCGCGGGTCGAAATCGACTGCAGAGACAGTGGTTGTAGAGATTATTGATGGCGATCATCGCGGTCGCGGCGAGTGTGTTCCCTATGCCCGGTACAAGGAAAGCCGGGTCAGTGTCGTGGCGCAATTGTCCGGCATCGAAGCGGCGGTCCGTGACGGCCTGACGCGCAAGGATTTGCAAAGACGCCTGCCCGCGGGCGCCGCAAAATGCGCTGTCGACTGCGCTATGTGGGACCTCGAAGCGAAGCAAACCGGTACGCCGGTCTGGGCCCTGGCGGGCCTGCCGGAGCCCAAACCCCTGCCGACCACAATGACCATCAGCCTCGACGAGGCAGAGGCGATGGCCACGGCCGCCAAAGCGACGCCCGCGAGAATCCTGAAGCTTAAGCTTGGTGGTCCGGATGATATGGCGCGAGTCGAAGCCGTACGCCGCGCCCGCCCTGATGCGAAACTGGTCCTGGACGGCAATGAGGGCCTGGCACCAGATGACTTCCCGGCGCTCGCGGCACGCGCGGCTGAGCTCGGCGTCGTTTTGATCGAGCAGCCCTTTGCCGTTGGCCAGGATCAGGCGCTGACCAGACGCCCTGGTCATGTCGCAATCTGCGCCGATGAAAGCGTCCATACGCGTCCAGACATTCAGCAACTGGCCAAGAAATATGACGCTGTGAACATCAAGCTCGATAAAGCCGGCGGCCTGACAGAAGGGCTGCGCATGATGCGCGAAGCCAAACGCTGCGGCATGGGCACCATGGTTGGCTGTATGGTCGCAGGATCGCTCAACATGGCGCCCGCGCTGTTGCTTGGTCAGGTCGCCGATATGATCGATCTCGACGGTCCGCTCTGGCTCGAAAAAGATGTCGCGCACAAATTGCGCTATACGGATGGCTATGTTTCGCCGCCCAGCCGAGAGCTTTGGGGCTAAATCGCTTCTATCAGGACGCCCCGGATTGCGTTTTGGTCTGGTCGAGCTGCCGCAGTCTCAAGATCAGATAGACGGCAAAACCTGTCGCCACGCCGGGCACGAAAGACAGCGGAATGACGACCCAGCCATGTTTAATACCAAGGCTTTGGCGTTCATGGACAACCCACACTAACAGAATCAATCCGCAAAAAATCGCATCCAGCGAATAGCCGCTGGAAAACGGATTGACGAACCCCGCCGCAAACGCGCCGATCACATCACCACTTTGCAAAAGCGGCGGAACGACAATCACGGTAAAGGCGATGGCAAACGCAATGCCCAAGGCCAGAACGATCGCTTCAAAAACTGACTTAGACATTGCATTTCTCCGCTTAATTTTGGCGTGATATTCAGGCTAAAGCCGCTCAAACGCACACGTGAAGTGCCGCATCTGAGCCGGTTCCCTGGTGATCGCAAACCCTGAATAGGCATGTTTGTTCGCCTGAACTTCTTCAAACGCTTCGACAACATAGTCCGCATGTGACTGGGTATAGGTTCGACGCGGAAATGCCAGGCGCACCAGTTCCATGGCTGCGGGTTTTTCAGAACCGTCCGGTTGGCGCCCAAACATCACCGACCCAATTTCACAAGTTCTGATCCCGGCAATCTCGTACAAGGCGCAAGCAAGCGCATGTCCCGGATATTGCAGCGGCGGGATATGGCTGAGCCATGATTTGGCATCGACAAATACGGCATGGCCACCCGCCGGTTTGACGACAGGAATGCCCATATCGTCCAGGCGCTCGACAATGTATTCGTTGGTGCGGATCCGATAGCGCAAATAGTCCTCATCAATGATCTCACGCAGGCCTTGCGCCAGCGCTTCCAGGTCGCGGCCCGCCAGACCGCCATATGTCGGAAAGCCCTCTGTCTGGATCAGTTTCACACGCGCCGCCTCGGCCATTTTGTCATCATTTAGCGCCAACCAGCCGCCAATATTTCCAAACGCATCTTTCTTGGCGCTCATCGTCATGCCGTCGGCGCACGCAAAGCAATCGCGAACGATGTCTTTGATCTCTCGATCGGTTTGACCGGCTTCACGCTGTTTGATGAAATAGGCGTTTTCGGCGAACCGGCAGCCATCAATGATGAACGGTTTGCCATGCGCCTTGGCCAGCGCCGCAACGGCCCGGATGTTTTCGAGACTGACCGGCTGTCCGCCGCTGGCATTATTGGTGATGGTCAGCATCACGGCTGGCGTCTTATCTCCGTTCGCTTGCAGAAAGGCTTCGAGCGCGCTGAGATCCATATTGCCTTTGAAGGGATGCAGGAGCGAGGGATCGAGCCCTTCAGCAATGTTCAGATCGTGCGCGGTGGCCCCCGTTGCCTCAATGTTTCCACGTGTTGTGTCGAAATGAGTATTCGACGGGATCATTCGGTCGGGTCCGCCGAGGATCGACATCAGAATGGCTTCTGCGGCGCGTCCCTGGTGCGTTGGAATGATATGCTCGAACGGCATCAGATCGCGGACGGCTGTCTCAAACCGAAAGAAAGAGGGCGAGCCAGCATAGCTCTCATCACCTTGCATGACGGCTGCCCATTGCTGGGCGCTCATCGCGCCGGTGCCACTATCGGTCAGGAGGTCGATCAGCACGTCCTCAGACCGGATTGAAAACAGGTTATAGTTTGCCTGTTCGAGCTTCGCCAAACGCTCTGCGCGGGTGGTCATGCGAATAGGTTCTACGCTTTTGATTCGAAAAGGTTCGATGATGGTTTTCATCATTAGAGCTCCGGTACAGGCCCCGGTTTGCTCTGTGGCAATTGATTCACAGACGGGGCCAGCGCCGCGGTTGCCGTCTGACTGACTGCCGCGCTCAGCGCCCAATTAATTGCCTGCTCTTGGTATCAAGCTGGCTGAGAATTTCAATCACTGTGATCGGTATTCAGACATAGAACGCGCGAAGCGTCGCTATGCCTCTGCGTCCGGAAAAACGGGGGGGCTTGGCATGCGCGCTATCGCCGTTGCCATCAGGTGCATCCAAATCTTGGCGTTGAGATCTTTAGAGGCCGGGTCGTCCCGGGTTTCCAGATCCGCTTGCACCGCGACGAGTAGCGTCGCCAGCGCATTGCGTTCATCCGTCAGATCAGAAATTTTGACCGTCACGCTTTCCGGTACGCTGACCTCTTGTCCGGCCAATGCAAGCAAGGCGCGCAGGCCAGCCACTTCATTGACCAGTCGGTCAGCGGCGCTGTCCCAGGCTTCACCGGCCATCACAGCCATGAGACCGCTCATGCCTGCATGGCCAGCAGAGTAATCGCCTTCCAGTTTGGGCGCGACTTCAGTGACCAGCTTGCGCCCGATCCGGTCAAGGATCATGCCAATGTCGCTCATACCTCTGCTCCGTATTTTGGTCCCAGCCGCATCGCCAGCATGAGCTCATGCGCAGAATGCGTGAACCAGCCTGACCAGGCCAGGATCGGGTCATCATTCTCGCCATTGGCAAAGGCTTTTTCAGACGTCACCCAAATGCCCAGCGCTTTGACATGCGCGAACAGAGACCACCATTCAAAAGCGGCAGGATCGAATGCGCAGCCTGAGGCCTGCTGCCAGGTCGCAATCGCTTCGGGCCACGGCAACAGGCCCGCGGCACGTTCCTGATCATTGCCGCACCACAGCAAGTCTGTCGCCCAGGCAAGATCTTCATAAGGGTCGCCAATGTGCGCCATTTCCCAATCGAGAATGGCTGTCATTGTGCCTTCGCCGTCCTGCAAGTAATTGCCCGATCGGTAATCGCCATGGACAATCGAAAGACGCTGCGCCGGTGGCGGCGGGTTGCGTTCGAGGTGACGGATGGCGGCTTCGGCGACCGGCTGCGGATCCTTTGCATTGGAGCGGATTTCGTTGGACCAATAGTCGAGCTCGCGGCGCCAGCATTGATCGAGCGCCGGGCTTTCTGTTTCTGCGGCAAGCGCCGAGCCTTCAACAGGCAGCGCCGCAATCGACCCGAGATGGCGAAAGAACTGTTCGCCGATGGCGGCGCGATGCGGTTCGATATCCGCGATCTTGAACGGGTTGACCGGATCACCCTTTTCAATCCGCCCCATGACAAAGAATGGCGCGCCCAGGGCC
>CAYGUD010000140.1:0-6152 GCA_964352865.1 uncultured Hyphomonas sp. | reverse complement strand
TAACGAGTTTTCGCTCGGGTCACTGTCCAGTCTCCACCTTTCATACCGCTCGAATGCAACAAGACCGGCTTGGTGGACGGCCTTGTGCTTCGCATCACGCAGGCAAAGAGAGGAACCTCTCTAAAGGTGCGATAAGGACGCTGTCCTGGATCTTGTTTTCGATCACTGTCTTGTCTCGGACAATGTCGGCGAGCGGTAATAATTTGTGGGTTTCTCAGCCCTGAACGCGGTAGATTGCTTGCCGCCACCCCCGAGTCCCTGCCATAAGCTTTAGCGATGAGCGAGACGCCCGAAACCCCGGACAAAAATGGCCGCGATGACGCGACATTTTCGATGTTTGGTGACGCCGAAATGGGTGCGCCGAAAGATCAGGGCTATCAGGTCCTCGCCCGGAAATATCGTCCCCGCTTATTCTCTGATCTGATCGGTCAGGAAGCCATGGTCCGGACTTTGACCAATGCGTTTGAAACCGGACGGGTGGCGCATGCCTTCATGCTTACCGGGGTTCGCGGCGTTGGTAAAACGACCACCGCGCGGCTTTTGGCGCGGGCGCTGAACTATTCCCGCGACGATCATGACGCCCCGAGCATGCAGCTTGACCCGCCCGGCGACTTTTGCGCCGCGATTATGGCTGGCAATCACCCGGATGTACTTGAGCTGGATGCGGCGTCGCGAACCGGTGTCGCGGACATGCGCGACTTGCTCGACGGCGTGCGTTACGCCCCGGTCTCGGCCCGGCACAAAGTCTATATCATTGACGAAGTTCATATGCTCTCGACGGCATCCTTCAATGCGCTGCTGAAAACGCTGGAAGAGCCACCGCCGCATGTGAAGTTCATTTTCGCGACAACCGAAATCCGCAAAGTCCCGATCACGGTCTTGTCGCGGTGTCAGCGTTTCGATTTGAAGCGGCTTGAGAGTGAAGCCCTCTCGACACACCTGGCGAAAGTCGCCTCGAAAGAGGGCGCCAATGTCTCCGAAGAAGGACTGGCTTTGATTGCGCGCGCCGCCGAAGGGTCGGTCCGTGACGGTCTGTCAATCCTCGATCAGGCGATCGTCCAGGCGCTGGACGGCGACCAGGTCACAGGTGAGCGGGTTCGCGACATGCTTGGGCTTGGCGATCGTTTGCGCCTGCTCGATGCGTTTGAATTTGCGATCCAGGGCGAGGCGCAAAAGGCTGTTGATGAAGTCACTGAGCAAGTTCGCGCGGGCGCTGATCCTCTGATCATTCTCAAGGATATGCTGGAAATCGCTGCTGATATCGCAACCGTGCAAGCGGCGGGGAACAATTACAGCTTGCCCGGCCCGGCCGACTGGACCCGGCGGACGCATGAAATCGCAGCCACGTTGACGCCGGCGCAGGCCCAGCGCAACTGGCAAATCCTGTTATCCGGATATCGCGACACACAGACCGCACCCGAAGCTGACACGGCTTTGCGCATGGTTGTTTTGCGACTGGTCACAGCAGCGCGGCTGCCAAGCCCTGAAGAGGCCGCACGGATGCTCGCATCGGGAGGGGCTTCGGGCACCGCGGGAAAGCCTGAGCCGACAGTGCCACTGCCCTCAGACGGGGCGCAATCTGTCATTCAGCTGGTGCAACCCAGCGAAAGCAAGCTGGCAAACTTCCGCGATGTGCTGGATCATCTGGACACGCGCAAAGAGGCCCGCCTCTGGGGTGAGGCGCGTAAATATATTCGGGCTGAAAATTTCAAGCCGGGACGATTGGTCTGCGCCGTTGATCCCGGGGCACCACGAGATTTGTTGCGGCGTCTGACGGACTTTCTCGAATATGAAACCGACATGGATTGGGACGTGCTCCTGTCAGAGTCTGGTGCTGAGACGCAAAAAGAAAAAGACACGCGCGAAACCCGTGAAAAGCTCGATGACGCGGCTCAGCACCCGGATATTGTCGCTGCGTTGGCCGCCATTCCGGGGGCGCAGGTCGTCGGGGTTGAAGACAGTGCCCCTCTGGATCCGGCGACGCTCACTGACAATGTCGTGCCCTTAAAGCGCAGCTCTAAAAGCTAACTCGTTGTTCAATACTGAGATCAGACCCTTTCACGGGCTGCTTTCGCTGCACTTGATCCAGAACGATCATTCTGTTAAAGGCATGTATGCCACGTGCAAAGTCCCACACAAAAGAAACTCTGACTGATACGGCAATGGAGCTGTTCTGGACGCGCGGGTATGCCGCCACCTCGCTTGATGACCTGGTGCAATATACCGGCGTCAGCCGACATGGGATCTATAATGATTTCGGCGGCAAACATGCCTTGTTTCTGGCCTGTCTGGATCGCTACCGGGTCACTGTCGTGTCGCCAGCGATTAAACAGGTCGAAGCGCCAGCGGCTGGCTTGAGCGCGATTGAAGCTTACTTTGAAGCACAAATTGGCCGCGCCGAAGCCCAGGGTTTGCCGGGGCCGGGATGCCTGTTCGCCAATACAATGACCGAGCTTGCACCCCGCGATGAGGATGTTCGTTTCCACGTGAACGCTCATAATGACCGGCTGCGAGCGGGATTTCTCAACGCCTTGCGGAACGCCATGCCGGGTGAGCCGGATAATCGTCTTGAAACACTGGCCGGACTGACTGCGATCTTTGCGCAGGGACTCTGGTCAGCATCGCGTGTGACAGAAGATGCGGGGACGCTTCGAGCCTCTGTCAGACACTATCTAACCCTGATATCCGAGAGGATTAAGAATGACTGACATCACCCCTGTTTCCTTTGCGCGCGTCCCCCGCGCATTCTGGTTTACGCTTCTGATAAATGGGCTTTGGATCAATGCGTCCGAAGTGTTTCGGTATTTCGCCTTTGTGATGCCGATGCTGCGCGATGCCTTTCCAATGATTGAGGGTGTCGCGCCGATGAGCCTTTCGGTTTTCGGGATGTGGGCGATTTGGGATACAATTCTGGTCGTCGCTGTGACTGGATGCTCGTGGATGTTTCTCGAGCGGTTTGGTCTCAGCCTGCGCAACGCCATCCTGGCAGGTTCAAGTATCTGGATGGCAATTTTTGTTATTCTGTGGCTCGGCTTGTGGAACATGCGCATGGCGACGCCGGGTTTGCTCGCGGTGGCCCTGCCGCTGAGCTGGCTGGAGATGGTTATTGCGGCTTTTATTGTGCGCTGGGGCATGGTGCGGTTTGCGCGCCCGTGAGGGCCAATACCGGATGAGAGGCGTGAGGCGCGTTATCTGCTTTCGCGGTCTGGTCGTCGCTGGTCAGTCGGGGAAATCCATGACATGAAGCCGCAGGTTTAAATTTACGGCTTTATCAGGATCCCACTGCCATGACCGATCTTACCAAAATCATGCAACAGGCGCAGCAAATGCAAGCCAAGATGCAAGAAGCCCAGGCTCAGATTGAAGAGACGGAAGCTGAAGGCATCGCCGGCGCCGGGTTGGTTTCGGTAACTCTCAAAGGGAAGGGTGAGCTGATCGCGATCAATATCGATCCATCCCTCTTGCAGGACGACGCCGAGATTATTGAAGACCTCGTCAAAGCGGCCCATCGCGAGGCCCGCAAGAACCTCGATCAAGCCATGGAAAAAGCCATGAAAGAGGCGACGGCGGGCTTTGGCGGTATGATGCCTGGCTTCAAGATGCCGTTTTAGTCAGACGGTTCCTCGGCATTCTCATTGGCCATGAGATATTCCGTTTCACGCTCCAGTGCGATCCGTGCGCGCACCGTTTCTGTTTCGTAGCCCATTTCCTCCAGCGCCCGCGCTGACATTTGCAGGCCAGCTTCAATCGCATCTGGAATAACGAACGTGGCGCCTGCTTTGTAGAGCAATTGCGCATGGTCAGCATCCCGGGCGCGGGCCAGGATCGGGACCTCTGGACGACCCTGCCGCGCGGTTTTGACCATTCTTTCGGCGCTGACTTGATTGTCTATCGTCACAACGACGAGGCCGGCTTGGGCCAGGCCAGCTTTGTTCAGGACTTCTGCACGGCCGCCATCGCCGAAATAGACCTGGCGACCGAGACTGCGCTGTTTGGAAACTGTAGCTGGATTGGTATCCAGACCGACGATTTCAGCTTTTTCCTTTTCAAGGATATCCGCGACGGCGCGCCCAACCCGCCCAAAACCAGCGACGATGATATGGCCTTCGCTGGTTGCGTGATCAGAGGCTATGGGATTTGCGATTTCTTGCGAACTGGAAACCCGCGCCAGCCAACGACCAAAGCGCCACATCCCAGCGGTGAGCAACATTGAAAGCGCAACAATCGCTGCGATCACGGTTGCATTGCCGGATGCGACGGACCCTGCCGCGACACCGGCGCCAAGGATGACGAACGCAAATTCGCCTGCAGGGGCCAGCAAGGAGGCGGTTTCGAACGAGACGGCGTTATTGCCGGCGAAGATTCGAATGGCTGCGAATGCGATAATCGCCTTGAGCGTCAGGAGCGCGACCAGTCCGCCAAGCACAATTTGCCAGTTTTCGATCACAACAGACAGGTCAATTGCCAGGCCAACTGTCAGGAAGAACAAGCCGAGCAGCAGGCCTTTAAACGGCTCAAGATCGATTTCGGTCTGGTGCTTAAACTCCGTTTCACCGAGCAACAGGCCAGCCAGGAAGGCCCCAAGGGCGAGTGAGAGACCCGCATTTGCGGTAATCACCGACGCGCCGACCACAGTCAGCAGTGTGATTGCCATCAAGAAATCCCGTCCACCAGCATTGATCGCCAGTCGAAACAAGTGGCGCAGCAAATAGCGCCCGATAAGAAAGATGACGGCCAGTGCGACAATGCCGTTAAACGAGGCCTGCAGTAGAACAGTGGCGAGATCCGCTTCGCCGCGGCTGGCCGTGAAGCCAACAAAGATCAGGATCGGTGCGACGAGAATGTCCTGAAACAGCAAGACACCCAAAGCGCTGCGTCCCACCGGGCTGGCGGCGCGCCTGTGCTCAACCAGGATTTGCATGACAATTGCGGTCGAGGAGAGGGCGAGCGCCAGGCCGATAATCACGGCTTCGGTGGCCGGAAATCCTAAGAGTCGAAGCCCGTATCCGATAATCACTGCGCTAAGGAGCGCTTGTAGTAATCCGGCGCCGAACACCGTGCGTTTAAGCGCCCAGAGTTTTTGGAAGGACAGCTCAAGCCCGAGCAGGAATAGAAGGAACAGCACGCCGAGCTCAGCAAACGGCGCCGCTGCGGCAGGGTCGGAAATGGTGACATATTCGAGGATAGGCACCTGGTCGCTGAAGGCGCTCACACCGCTTGGCCCAAGCGCCACACCGGCGAGAATGAAACCAACCACTGCTGGAAGCTTGAGCGCGCGCAAGATCGGCACCACCAATCCCGCCGCGAGCAAAAAGACCAGCGCGTCCTTAATCAGCAGCTCTTGACCCTCATGTCCCATGACGGTCTCCCTTCAGCATCAATCAGGATACAGTCTTATCTGCTTTGCTTGCGGGCGGAAGAGGGGATGACGTCGCGATCGCATTAGGGGAACGCTAAGCGGTTTCCAATGAAAGGTTCAGGGCCGCGAGCAGCGCCTTGTGCGCCGCTGGCGTGAGGGCAGTCTCGAACAGGGTCAGATGCTGCAATATCGCGCTTCGCACCGCGCCCGAGCCTTGCTCGCTATCCTCGCCACGCTCACGCAAATATTCCAGATGATAGCGCAGGATGATGACGCTATTGGTTGCCAGAGCCGGAATGCGGTCGGGGTCCTGGTCCAGGTGCCCCGCTTTGATCATACCAAGCAGGAAGGTTTGAAACTGCGCATGCGTATCCCGGTATATCCCGGGCAATCGCTGCAAGAGGCGATCTGTGTGTTCGCCATAGTCCGCCTGATCGCGGTATAGGAAGCGATAGAGCCTTATCTCTGACATCAAGGCAGCCAGCATGTCGGCATAATCGTTCAGGATGGTGTCAGGGTCGCTTGGCAGCATGGCCAGACGCAGTTCGACATCATTCAGGAACATCTCAGTAATGGCGTCCAGCAGAGCCCGCTTATTCTTGAAGTGATACCAGAGATTGCCTTCGGCAATGCCGCACGCGCCGGCCAGGTCGGCTGTTGTGACATTGCCGAACCGCTCGGCATTGAACAGATCCCGGGCAGTTATCAGAATTCGGTCCCGCGTCTTCATCAGGTTTTGGCGTGCACCACGACTGGAACACTGGTGTAGCCCATCACGAAGTTGGACAAGACT
>CAYGUD010000139.1:0-6240 GCA_964352865.1 uncultured Hyphomonas sp. | reverse complement strand
TGGAGCGCTGAGACCGGGCGTCAGGCCTTTGTGCAAGTCGACCGTTATGGCCGCGCCTGGGTGCCGTATTTTGAAGGCATGGCGCGGAACTTTGCCGCTTATGATATCGCGACGCGGTTCTATTCGCCGAGTGACATTGACGCGCTGTGCCCGGATGTTTTCGAGCAGGCGCTCATGACTGTCTCCGACGGTCCCGGGCTCGACCCGGGATCTCATCAGATGCTTCCCCTCTTGCCGCACGAGATCCCGGATCAAGTCCGGGATGATCGGGCTTTGGTGCGTCTGGACCCGGGTTAGGCCCGTCCCCTTGCTTGTTTTTTTCTAATCCTGCCAGATCCCATGCTCTATTCCGCCGAGGACATAGATCGCGAAACCCCCTTCGCCGGGGATCGGCATGGCCCGCATTGCAAACTCTGCCCCTGCCGCTTCTGCGGCCGCAATGGCAGCTTCATTGCAGCTCATCATAAGCGGCAGGCCCGCAAAAGAGGTCTGCCCGCATCTTGCCGCATCTGTTCCTTGCGAGCGCCCGAATCCGCGCCTAGCGTCCTGAACAGGGATAGAGGGACAAATAATATGCGTTTATTTCAATCTGCGATTCTGAGCCTGGCGGCCATAGCCGCGCCGTTTTCAGCCCAGGCCTTTCAAGGCAATCTGTATTATTGCGGCGAGGCGGGCGACGTTGAACTCTATGTCGATTTCGACCTCTTCGATGCCGAGATTGCCCGTTATTATGCGATTGTGCCGGGCGGCTATGGCGAGGGCGTGGTGAGCACTGAGCTGAAAGCCGTGCCGGGCATGCCGAACCCGGTCTATGCTGGCGATGATGTCTCCCTGAATATGGAAACCGATCAAGCGACTCTGAATGATAAGCTTGAGACCTTTACCTGCAAACATGTCGACCGCGCCGATATGATGGCGCCGCCGCAAGGCGTGATGCTGGCCGACGGCAATTGGCTCGAAACGCCCGTTGGCATAGCGGGCAAGTCCTGGGCAGGTATCCTGCGCGCCGGGCCGGGAACGGATTATCCGCGCGTGACCAGTCTGAAACTGGACCAGCCGGTGACTCTGGTGGCCCGAACCGAAATCGAGACGGATGGCTTCGCCTGGTACCGGATCAGTCTGGAAAACGGCATGACCGGCTATAAATGGGGCGGCATCCTGTGCGACCCCTCCGGCAGCGAGACCGGCACTTATAATGAAGATGGCTGCGTCGGAGAATAAAATCAGGCGCCAGGATGAGTGTCAGTGTCAGCATCCGTGTCAGGATCGCCATTCCTCAAACGTCTTAACGTCATAGACGGTAAAATCGAGGACACATGAATGACACATAAGACACCTGTATTGCTTGCCGCACTCGCCATCATCGCCCCGGCCTTCGCCGCCGCCGAGCCAGAGCCTGCGCCATCCCTGGCGATACTGGGAAGCTGGCAAAGCGCCTGCGACGCCTGGGGCACGCCTGCCACCTGCACCGCCACCTGGTCGACCGGCAAACACCCGCGCCACCTGGTGCAGAACTACACGATTGTTAGCGTCGAAGGCGGCGCGGAGATCTTTTCAGGGCGCGGCCTCTACCGCGTCACTGACGGCGCCGTGGACGGGATCTGGGAAGATTCCCGCGGCCAGATCCTGCCTTTGGCGGGGCGCTATGAAGACGGCAAGCTGAACGTCATCTGGGGCGACGCAGCGAGCGAGATCGGACGATCGGTCTACACATTGAACGAAGACGTATTGCAGGCCGTCGATTCGGTACTGACGGAGGAAGGCTGGCGCGTCTTCATGACGATTGAGTATCAGCGCAATGCAAATTAAGCGCTGGACCACACAGGAGGCGCACAGAGCCCTCAGCCCGGTTCAAGTGAGCGCCAAAGGCGCGATACGGAACCCGCTTCGTCCGGCTGGCGCACCGCGCCTCAGCGCCGGACCAAGATCAAGGCCGCGGGCCGAAGCTGGTCTGTCCTGGTTCCAATGTGCGCCGCGCATGGTGAACGAAGTCGACGAGCAAAGGCCGCGTGTCGCGCGGATCAATGATCTCCTCGGCATAGAAGGCTTCGGCGGTGCGGAAGGGCGAGGCAATCGCGTCAAAACGCTTATACAGGCTTTTCAGGTAAGCTTCTTTGTCTTCGGCTTCGAGGATTTCCTTGCGATAGGCCGCCTCAATGCCGCCTGCCATAGGGAGCGAGCCCCAGTCGCCGCTCGGCCAGCAATAGCGCCACTTGGCCTTGGCCGGGTTGAACATGGCAGAGCCCGCCAGGCCATAGGCTTTGCGGATGACCACGGCGCAGATCGGCACTGTGGCCTGATACACCGCCGCCATGGCCCGGACGCCTTTACGCGTGACGCCCGCCGTCTCGTGCTTCACGCCGCAAGCAAAGCCGGGACAGTCAACAAAGTGAATGACGGGCAAGTGGAAAGTTGAGCAAAGATCCATATGGCGCGTGACCTTTTCGCAGACATCTGCGGTCCAGGCGCCGTCCAGGAAAAATGGGTCGCCGGCGAGTATGCCGACCGGGTGACCATCAATGCGGGCAAACCCCGTGACGATGCCCCGGCCCCATTGCTCACCAATCTCGAAGAAGCTGCCTTTATCGACCGTCGCCGCGATGATTTTGCGCGGTTTATAGGGCGTCTTTCCATCGGTCGGAACAATCGAGATCAGCTTTTCATCCTTGCGCTTCGGATCATCTGTCGGTGCCGCTACAGGCGGCAGCTCGTGCACGGAGGATGGCAAGTAAGAAAGGAATTGGCGCGCGGCATCAAATGCGTCAGCTTCAGAATCGACGACCGCATCGACCGTGCCATTGCGGGCCTGGATCTGCCAGCCGCCGAGCTCTTCCTTGGTGACATCCTCGCCCAGCGCCCGGGTCACCGGAGGGCCAGCCACAAAGACCTGGGACAGCTCTTTGACCAGGACCGAGAAGTGGCTCGCGGCCAGACGTCCTGCCCCCATCCCGGCGCACGGGCCGAGGCCGAGAGAGACATACGGCACAGTCGCCATGCCGGAGACAATCAATTCCCAACCCGGCGTTTCAGGAATGTATGTACGCGGGTCTTGCTCGAACATCTTGATCGAGCCGCCGCCGCCAGTGCCATCAATCAACTGGACCAGTGGCATGCGATATTCCTGGCTCTGCTTGAGCGATTGCAGCAGCTTGCCGCGGATCGACGCATCCGCCGCCCCGCCTCTGACGGTAAAGTCATCGCCGAGTATGAAGACCGGACGCTGGTTCAGCGTCGCGCGTCCCATCACAGAATTCGACGCCATGAACGTCTCGAGGTCTTCGTCTGCTCCGTAGGTCGCCCGGCCGGCAATCTTGCCGATCTCGTGGAAACTCCCCGGATCGGCCAGAAAAGCCACGCGTTCACGGACGGTCAGCTTGCCCCGCCCTTTTTGGCGCGAGACTGGCTCGTCACCCCCCATATGCTCCGCCAGACGTTCGCGGCGGCGCAATTCTTCGATCGATTTTTCCCACGACATGGTTCTGTTTCGAGGCCTTCCGTAGCGGCGGGTCAAGGCCAAATTCCTGTCTTGGTTTAGAACAGGGTTTCAAGATCCTGCAGTTTACGTAAGCGGCACCCTTGCATCGCTCTGTCAGGCCTGCTTTATCAACACTAGGAGCATTATACACAGGGAGGCTTCTTCATGGATCTCGCAGAACTCACAGCCAAAGCGAACACAGCAGTAGCAGGCGGCGACAGCGGTTTCGCTAAAAAAGTCAAATTCGACTTTGGTGATAACGGCATGTTGTTCATCGACGGCGCTGCGGGCGTTGCAAACAATGATGACGCTGAAGCTGACGCGACGGTCAAAGTTGACTGGGACGATTTCGGCAAGCTGGCGTCTGGCCAGATGGACCCAACCATGGCGTTCATGCAGGGCAAACTGAAAGTCCTCGGCGACATGTCAGTTGCGATGCAGCTGCAAACAATCATGAGCAAGCTCTCTTAAGCTTGATCAAGTGATGATTTGATTGAAGGCCTCATCCGGCTTAGACGCTGGATGAGGCTTTTCACGATTTGGACGACGCCATGACCGAGCAAGCACCTGATCGCATTGTCGATGTTCCAGGCAATCCGCGCCCTGAAGGCGCTCGCATCATTTGGTTTGAGGGTGTTGGTGGACGTCGCCTGCGCGCCTGTCTGGCGCCAACAACACGTGAGACCGCGCGAGGGACTTGTATTGTCTGCCCCGGCCGTACGGAATTCATCGAGAAATATTTCGAAGTCGCCCGCGACCTGCAGGATCGCGGCTTCGCTGTTCTGATCATAGACTGGCCTGGTCAGGGTCTGTCACAGCGCCTGCTGGAAGACCCGCAAAAAGGTCATATCGACCGGTTTGAGACGTTTATGGGCGCGCTGCGCAATGGTCTGGATGCCATGGAAGAATTGCCGCGGCCCTATGTTTCCCTGGCCCATTCTATGGGCGGGGCGATCGCGCTCGCCGCCATCGGACAAGGTCTGGTCAAAGTCGAAGCCGCGGCGTTTTGCGCGCCGATGTGGGGCCTGCCGCTTGGACGGGTGCAGCGCTATTTCATCTGGGCGATGCGAGTCATGGGCCGGTCGGACGATTTTGCTCAAAAGCCTGGTCCGCTGGAAAAGTTCGAAGACAATATCGTCACCTATGACGAGCCACATTGGCAAATGAATCGCGATTTGACCGATGCTGCACCTGAACTATCGCTCGGCCCTGTGACCTGGGGATGGCTCGGCGCATCGCTCGACATCGTCAACCGAATTTCAAAACCAGACGTTTTGCGCGCCATCGACATTCCGGTCTTCGTCGCCAGCGCGGCGGACGAGAAACTGGTCGACAATCGTTCGCACGCACATGTCGCAGCACACTTGCCAAAATGCGAGCACATCACAGTCGACAATGCGATGCATGAAATCCTGATGGAAAAGCCCGACAAGCGCGCGGTGTTCTGGGCTGGGTTTGATCGCATGCTGGAGCGCGGAAATATCTAGCGCCTAGTCTGCTTTGAACCCGGCATCCTTATGAGCCCCATCACAAAACGGCTTATTGGCTGATTTTCCGCAGCGACAGAGATAGGCTTTGCGACCCGACCAGGCCTTGCGGCCAGACCCGGCGCGGATGACAAAATTACCTGAGACTTCGATCGGGCCATCCGGAATGCGATAGATTTCAAGCCGTCCGCCGCTCTCAATCTCTGCCAGACCGGTATCGCCGACGGCACCTGCATCCCGGAAATCCACGTCGCGGTGTGAGTTGTCACAGAAAGGCTTGTTCTTCGACTCCCCGCAACGACACAAGGCGGCACGGCGCGAGACGCTGTGCATGTCTGAGCTGGCGCCATCGACGACCAGATCACCGGACACGTAAAGCGGGCCATCATTTGCGACATGAACTTCATTACCGTCCGGCGCTGGCTCTGTCTGCAGCGAGCCATCGTCATTGCGCACAGCGAGCGCCCCGGTCGGACAACGTGCGACCACTTCTGTCACATCGTCTTGTTGCGCAAAATCGGGGTCGCACCAGGGGTCGCGGCCAGCCACAAACAAGTCGCCTTTGGCCCGGCCGCATTCGCCGACATGGATGCATAATCGCCGATCCCACGTCACTGTTTGAGCTTTACCTTGATACTCAAAGATCGTGGTTTTCGACATGATATGCTCCGCAGGTTTAAGTGGTTTAGTGGGCGTTGGCCTCTGATTGCAGATGGGTATAATTCTGGATACCAATCCGTTCGATCAAGTCGAATTGCGTCTCGATATAATCGACGTGCTCTTCTTCATTATCGAGGATTTTCCCAAACAGGTCGCGGCTGACATAGTCGCGAACTTTTTCGCAATGTTCCATCGCGTCGCGCAAAAGTGGGATCGCATCTTCTTCAAGTGCGAGGTCGCATTTGAGAATTTCTTCGACGCTTTCGCCAATCCGCAGTTTGCCGAGATCTTGTAGGTTTGGCAGGCCGCCGAGAAACAGAATACGCTCGATCAACCAATCGGCGTGATTCATTTCTTCGATGGATTCCTTATGCTCATAGTCGCCAAGCTTGCTGACACCCCAATCCTTCAACATGCGGGCATGCAGGAAATATTGATTGATCGCTGTAAGCTCGTTCTTCAGTGCCTGATTAAGGAATTCAATGACTTTTTCGTCGCCTTTCATGGGGCCACTCCGTAAGATTACCTATTGTAAGCATAGGTAGCCTTGTTTGGCAGGAAATCAAGAAAAAACTCAATAAAAACAATTGTATATGATAGTGCGAAGCATTTGCAAGG
>CAYGUD010000138.1:0-6273 GCA_964352865.1 uncultured Hyphomonas sp. | reverse complement strand
GCCCAATGGAGGCCAATTTTGCGGCCACTGCGCGAAGCCTGCTTGAAAGGCATCGCAGCCATCGTTTCTGCTCCAAATGCGGTAGCCAGAGCGAGCCTGCCGAAGCCGGGTGGAAACGGGTTTGTCCATCCTGCGGCGCGGAGCATTTTCCGCGCACGGACCCAGTTGCGATCATGCTGGCGGTTAAAGACGATAAATGCCTGCTCGGACGTCAAGCCAGCTGGCCGGCAGGATTCTGGTCGGCGCTGGCTGGCTTTGTGGAACCGGGCGAGACCGTCGAACAGGCTGCGACGCGAGAACTGGAAGAAGAAGCCGGCATCAAAGCCGATCCGGCCAATGCCGAATACCTGTTCTGCCAGCCCTGGCCGTTCCCGTCTTCCCTGATGGTCGGGATCATTGTCGAGGCCGATACAACAGACGTGTCAGTCGAACAGGACGAACTCGAAGCCGCCCGCTGGATCACAAGAGAAGAGGCCCGCCAGGTCCTGGCAGGCACCCACCCGGACATTTACGCGCCGCCACCTATGGCCGTCGCGCACCATATTCTGAAGGAATGGGCTGAACGAGATTAGAGTCTAGCGCACCGATCCAAAGCGATACACGCCCGTGATTGCAAACACATTCAAGCCGCCATCCAGCTGGTCATCATCGACCTCAATTCTGGTATAATCCCCTCGAATGCCGAGCTGCTCTGTGATCATCACTTCACTGCCCAGGCCGAACGCAAAACCGTCAGCGTTTACATCGCTTGAGACGCCATTGGTTGCGAACTGAATTTCAGCCGTCGAATAGCCGACGCGCCCGAGCACGTCGACACGATCAAAGACCGGATATCGCGCGACCACAAAGCCACCAAACTGGTTTTCCAGCTCTGCATCAACGCCATTTTCCTCGTCGGCTCCAAGGCCGAATGACGCTTCAAACTCTGCGCCGAGCAACTCATTGAACTCGATACCGCCGCGCGCTGTGAAGGCGCTCAGATTGGCACCGTCCGTGTCAAAGGTCGCCCCGCCAGCATTCAAGTAAAGCTCTGATTCCGCCATGGCTGTTGACCCCATGGCGGCACTGACCAAAACGGCCGCAATTGCTGACTTTTTCATCATTGTCTCCTGAAACTCTGCAACGCTGTATGAGGCGCACATAAGCAGCAATTGCGTTTCTTGAGTGTGAAGTCTTGGTCATTAATTTCTGTCGAGAATTAAGAGTTAATCCACGCAAAAACCTCCGCGCGAGAGGGGTCACGCGGAGGCTATTGGCGACGCACTCAACAAGGGGCGTCTGATAGGGGAAAGTGCCCTTAGTCTTGTAACGCAGTCGGCCAATTCTGATCACCGCTGGAAATGAATCCGGCGCGGTCTTTGTTCCACTTTTTCTGGATGCCCTTATTGTAGTTCAAATAGAGCTTACCATCGACAACTGCCCAGCGACGCGCGTCGCCTTTCGCAGTTTTGCCTTGTGCAATCGCCCAGGCACAATAGCCGCCATATTGCGGCGCATATTTAACCGGATCGCCAAGGAACAAGTTCAGGTTTTCCTCACTGACGAAGCGAAACTCTGCACCTTCATAAGTGGTTGCGTATTCTGCACTGCCTTTGGTCGGTTCACCGACTGTGAAATAAGCAACGGTGTCATAGCCCTGCAGGGCCAGATTTGAGCGCTTGGCGGTATAGATTGGATCCTTATCGGCGAATGCCGCTGGCGCTGTAACGGCAATCGGGCCGGCAGCAATCAGAGTCGCGGCAATCAGTGTACGAATTTTCATGGTTCTAGTCCTTGTGATTTTGATGTTCTGGGAGGAAAACGGCAGGATTATGAGCGCGCCGGAAACAGGGTGGTTTTGAGCCCTGTAAAAATCGCCGCGAGTTCTTTTCGTCTGACGATGATCAGGCCGAGTGAGGTCAACCAGACCACAACCGCCATGAAGAACAGGCCGCCGCCATCATTGTTCGGGTCAATCCCGAGCGGCGTCCAGAGGTGGAAATTGACCGCGCCGCTCATCACGGCAAAAGCGACCAGCGCCCCAAGCGCTTGCAAGCGGCGAAACGCCGGGTGAATTCCGATCAGCAGCAGGGCCACCGCAACCAGTTCGGCTGTGCCGATCACATATTGGCTGAACAGACCAGTTTGCGCGAACAGACCTTCGGCGCCAAAGCTCGCGGCCCAATCATTCAGCTTACCGAAAATGGTTTGCGTTTCCGGCGCATTGGTAAACTTGAAGCGCAGGCTGTCGAGAAAAACCAATGAGGCAATCGCGGCAACGGCATGCGGTGCAATAGTCTTGAGTTTCGACACCAGTCCTGTGGCTTGTGGGTCGGGCGAGATTGTTTCTGTAAGTGTGGTCATAATGGCCCTCCTTCTTGTATGCCCTCGACTTACTCGCCTGTTTGATCACTTGCGAACCACGACTGTGTGAGCGCTGGTCACGTCGGTGTGAGCGATTTGTGAAGCGGCGCGATAGCGTAAAGAAAAAGGGCCGCAGATCGCTCTGCAGCCCTTTATTTACAGGCGCCCGGATGGTTAAGCCGCGACTCCTTCCCGTTTGGTCTTGGGTGACCAGGCATGCTTTTGGAATGCCTCGTTCACCGGCGTTTCAGCGACATGATTGGTGTAATTCGAGATCACTTTCAAAGCCACGCCAAGGATGACGGCAAGAACGGCAGATCGATCATAGCCGGCACGCAGGAAAGTATCGACATCCGTGTCGGAAACGAAGCCACGGTCAATCACGACTTTCTTGGAGAATATACGCAGCGCCTCCAGCTTCGGGTCCGTGATGGCGCGGTCTTCGCGAACCGCATCAATGACAGCGAGATCCAGACCCTGGCCTTCGGAAATGGTCGTATGCGCCGCCACACAGAAGTGACACTCATTCTCGACGCTGGCGGTAATTGTCACGATTTGCTGCTCGAGTGGCGACAGACCGGTTTTGCCGAGCTGATCGGCAAGCTGCGTATATGCGGTAAGCACGGCAGGGTTTTCTGCGAAGACTGCGTAAAGGCTTGGCACAAAGCCCATTTTCTTTTCAACGCCAGCAATGAAATCGCGCGCGCCTTCAGGGGCAGTGCTTGAATCGTGTAAAGTGAAATTGGCCATGATCGGCTCCTATGCGTTGGGGTTTCGGCAGACACAGTTTGCCGTCGATGACCGGTAAATGGCGCATACCCCCCTTTTGCAGAACCGGGAGAGGCTCCATATAGCCCATGCATTTTTCGCATAGGAGCGCCTCGGCATGGACCGTATTGATGCAATGAGACTATTTCTGCGCGTCGCAGATGCAGGCAGCTTTTCGCGTGCCGCCGCAGATCTTTCCATTGGCCAGCCAACGGTGTCGCGCCGTATTCAGGATCTCGAACACCAGATTGGTGCGGAACTGTTTCATCGCACCACGCGCGCCTTGTCGCTGACCGAGGCGGGACAGAAATTCTATAGCCGCGCACAGGACATCCTGGCCGAGTTTGATGATGCCGAAGCCGAGGCGCGCGGCCTTGATCAGGAACCTGTCGGCATGTTGCGGGTCAGCGCGCCGCACTCATTTGCCCAATTGGTTATTACCCCAACGATTGCATCTTTCCTGGACATGTACCCGCACATCCGCATGGATCTGATGACGGACGACACGTATACCGATTTGGTCACTGAAGGCGTCGACGTTGCTTTCAGACTCGGCGAACTCAGCGATAGTGCACTCATGGCGAAGCGATTGCTGGTCGCCTATCGCGGCATCTGGGCGTCTCCGGCATACCTCGAAAAGCATGGCGCTCCGGTTTGCCCGGAAAGTCTGAAAGATCATCAGGGCCTGGTCTTCCGGCAATCGGTGCAGGGTCAGCAATGGTCGCTCAAGCACGTGCAGACTGGCGAAGAGAAACGCGTAATGATGGATGGCAGATTCCGTGGCTCATCTGGGGATACGCTGCTTCAGGGCGCGATTGATGGCCTCGGTGTTTTTATCGGACCCGATTGGCTCGTCTGCCCGCATGTCAAAGCCGGTCGCCTGGTGCGGGTCATGCCGGAATGGCGCGGCGCTGACTTGCCGCTATCTGTTGTTTGGACCGGCGGTAAACTGCGCGGCAAAGCCCGACTATTTGTCGAACACGTCCAGCAATCGCTCGGCAAATTGGAAAATGTCGGAAGCTAAGCTCCCGACATTCAGACCCATTTAGCCAGCCTTTACGTTCGCGATCCATTCATCGACACGGCGTTCCAGGATGGCGAGTGGCATGGCACCGCCGCCGAGAATTGTGTCGTGGAAGGCGCGGATGTCGAACGCCTCGCCCAGTTCAGCTTCAGCACGGCGGCGCAGTTCCTGAATTTTCAGCATGCCGATTTTATAGCTTGTCGCCTGACCGGGTAAGACGATGTAACGGCGCACTTCTGACCGCGCCTGTCCTTCCGGAGCCGCGGTGTTGGCAAGAAAATAGTCGATCGCCTGCTGCTCGGTCCAACCTTTGGAGTGCAGGCCGGTATCAACAACCAGACGAACCGCGCGCCAGATCTCTGAGCCGAGACGGCCAAATTCCGACAATGGATCCTGGAACGTACCCGGCATCTCTTTTGACAACCATTCGGAATACAGCCCCCAGCCTTCACTATAAGCCGTGAAACCGGCTTGCGTCCGGAACGTTGGGACGCCTCCTAATTCCTGCTGAATCGCGATCTGCATATGGTGGCCGGGAAGGCCCTCATGATAAGCAATCACTTCCAACTCACGTTTCGGCATCTGCTTCATGTCGAGCAAATGAGCATAGTAAACGCCAGGGCGTGAACCATCCGGGGTCGACGGGAAATAGTGCTGCGCTGCGCCCGCCTGCTCGCGGAACGGCTCAACCCGCTTCACCACCATGTCGGCTTTTGGCAGGATGCCAAAATAGTCCGGCAAGACGGCTTTGATCCCGTCAATGGCTGCCGTGGCATCATCAATATAGGCCTGACGCCCCTCATCCGTGTTTGGATAGTAAAGACGCTCATCGTCCTTATTGTCGCGCAAGAAGGTGAAAAACTCTGGCAGAGTGCCTTCAAAACCGAACTCTTCCTTGATCAGTTCCATCTCAGCGCGAAGACGGGCGACTTCGGACAAGCCGATCTCCTGAATTTCATCCGCGGTCACCGCCGTCGAGGTCTGGTTCGCGAGACGCTCATTATAATAAGGGAGTCCGTTAGGCTGCGGGCTGAGGCCTTGTGCGTCCGGGCGGGCATTGACTTTGTCTTCTTCCTGCCAGGCGATCAGGCGCTCATAAGCGGGCTTCCATTCCTCGACCAGGGCGGTGCGAATATCTGCTGTCAGCTGGTCCGCTTTGGCCTGATCTATTTCTTCCTGGTCCAGAAGATTTGCGATCTTGGCTTGCGCATCCGCCCAGATGGCGCTGTCTTCGCCGCTCTCGTCAAAGGGCGCGCCAGTGATGATTTTACTGGCTTCTTCGATGACGGACTCAAACGCGAAATAAGGCGGGCGCACGCCTTCGTCTGCGACAGTCTTGGACGCCACAATCAGCTGATCAATCGCCTGCGCACTGCCTGAGATGCGGAGCAGATAATTGTCCATGTCCTCGGCATCAATGACTTTGTGAAAAGCGATCAGAAGCTGCGGAAAAAATGAGTGGATCGACTGCATTTGCTCAAATACATAAGTGTTGTTGCGGAACTCATCCGCCGCTTCGGCGCTTTCAGCCTGATAGACCCAGATATCGTAAGAGATCTTCGCATCAGGGCTGAGCTTGTCATAATCGAAATTCGCTTTCAGCTCAGCCAGATTGGCGCGAGATCGTACCAATTGCGCATCAAGCGCAGCTTCTGAAAAATCGTCAATTTCGCCCTGGCGCTCATCGCGGCCGAGGAACGTCAATTGAATTGGGCTTTCGAGGATTTCGGCTTCATACTTGTCTTCAAACCAAGTGTTCAGACGTTCGGTCTCTGCCGCAATTTCTTCGGCCGTCGGCGCGGCTGGCGCCTCAGCGACCGGCGTTGAAGTTTGTGATTCTGTATTAGATGGCGTTCTGACCACATCGCAGGATGCGAGTGCGAAAACAGTCGCCAGCGCTGTAAATGTCATAAATGATGTACGCATAAGCTTGGATCTCCCAATCGTCGGTTTATCGTTAATCGGCAAAGAGCAGGTTTTCAGCATCGGGGCAAGAGCAGAGCCGTTCACAAGTCGGCGCTGATCTCACAGCCTGTTAACTTGGCGGCGCATAGATAATCCGGCCTAACCGATAGAGATCACAAAGGATTTTTCATGACCCGTCTCATTCTTGCGCCATTGTGTGCACTCATGTTGTC
>CAYGUD010000137.1:3346-6275 GCA_964352865.1 uncultured Hyphomonas sp. | reverse complement strand
GAACAATGCTCGGGGGAATGATCTGCCCTAGCGTCCCGCTGGCTCCGATCGTCCCAGTCGCAAGTTTAGGGACATAACCTTGGCGCAGCATTGTCGGCAGCCCCATCAGCGTCATCGTAATCACAGTGGCGCCAACAATCCCCGTAGATGCTGCCAGAAGCGCACCGACAATAACAACGGCATAACCGAGCCCGCCGCGCACGCGTGCGAGTAGGCGGCTGGCTGTGTGGAGCAAATCATCAGCGACTTTTGACCGCTCAAGGATGACGCCCATCAGGACAAAGAGCGGCACCGCGATCAAGATCTGGTTTTCCATCGATCCCAGGATGCGGCTCGGCAAATTGCGCAGGATTGGCAGCGGAATAAGGTCCATCTGCACGCCGATAAGACCAAATAGGAGGGCAACGCCTCCAAGTGTCAGCGCAACGGGATAGCCTGCGAGCAAGGCGAGAATGGCGGTTAAAAACATACCAAGGGCGAGGACGAGTTCGATTTCCATTACACACTGCCTCCGTGTGCATGTTCGATCTCTTCTGGCGGCGATATTCCGCGAATGATCAGCGCAGATTTGAGTGCCTGGCTCAGTCCCTGACCGATCATCAGAACCGCAAATAGCGGCACCAGGGTCTTGAAGAGATATTTGATCGGTAGGCCATCGCTTTCATTGAACGGTTCAAGATCGAGCCAGGTTCGCGTGATCAGACCAGCGCCGGCATAGAGAATGAGAATTCCAATCGGAAAAATGAAGATGAGCGCGCCGAACAGTTCGATCCCAGCGCGTGTGCGCGGGCCAAAACGGCTGCGCATAATATCAACCCGAACATGCCCATCATCGCGCAACGTCGCGGCGGCGCCGAGCATGAATATCATCGCAAAACTGAAAATGACGCTATCATTCAGCCAACTAAAACTGAGACCAAAAACATAGCGTAAGAGCACGGCGCTCAGCTGGATGAGGATGATTAGAAAGGCTGCAGCAACAGAAAAACCCATCGCCGCACCGCTCACGCGGTCAAAGGCTTCAATGATTGACTTTGCCACATGTGAAAGGGGTTTCGGTGCGATCAGGACAAGGATTGGTAACAATAGGAGCGGCAGCCCGACATATCCTGCATAGCGCAGTGCGGTGCCAGCGATATCTGTAAACGCTTCCATTCAGCCCGTTTCCTTTACCCCAAGGCGTACGGTCTACCCCTTAGAGTTCTCTCGCCGCAAGGTATGGGCCGTCAGAAATCCGTGCCCAGCCGCGCATTTTCTTCAATGCGTCTTCAAAGCTTTCATAAATCCGGCGCTCCAAATCGCCGCCAGACCCAGCATCGCTGCGAATATCGGCGGAAACTTCCTGGACCCGCGCCATCACGTCATCCGGGAACTGACGCAATTGGACGCCTTCTTCGTTGATCAGCTTCTCAAGATGGACGCCGTTTTGATATGTGAATTCACCAACCGACATATGGTTTACTTCATTACAGGCGCTGCGAATGATCTGCTGTTCAGTTGGGGTCAAGCTGTCCCACTTATTACGGTTTATGCCGACGCCTAGCGCGCTGCCCGGTTCATGGAAGCCTGGTCCGTAATGGAATTTGGCCTCACGGTGGAAGCCGAGATAGTAATCATTCCAGGGGCCGACCCATTCGGTCGCATCAATCCGCCCGGTTTGTAGGGCCTGATAGATCTCATTACCCGGCAGGGCTTCCGCCGCGCCGCCCAACGCGCGAACAACGTCCCCGCCGAGGCCAGGGATCCGCATTTTCAAGCCGCGGAAATCATCCAGGCTGTTTACTTCCTGCTTGAACCAGCCGCCCATTTGGTGACCGGTATTGGCCCCCTGGAAGGCAATGATGCCATACTGGCCCGACAATTCTTCCCATAGTGCTTGTCCGCCGCCAAAATCGATCCAGCCCATAATCTCAGCTGACGTCATTCCCATTGGAACCGCTGTGAAGAAATTGAACGCTTTGGATTTGGACTGCCAGTAATATTCAGCGCCGTGATACATGTCGGCATTGCCAGAGGCGACGGCATCAAAGGCTTCAAATGCTGGCACAAGTTCGCCGGCGGCATAGACGCGGACTTCCATTTGCCCGTCAGACAAGGCCTCAATTCGGTCGGCAAGGCGCTGTGCCGCAGCGCCAAGGCCTGGCAAGTCCTTTGGCCAGGTTGTGGTCATTGTCAGCTTGGTCTTTTTACGGCGCACTGCAGGGGATGCGACGCCGTCGCCCTCACTCGCAGATTGACTGCAAGCTGTTGTCGCAAGTCCGGCAGCGCCAAGTGTGGCCGCGCCTAGAAGTTTACGGCGATCAATCATTCGGACGCTCCTGATGCTCTATTCGATGTCTTTTAAAGGGCGCCAATTGCCCGCCTCGAGAACTTCGAGGGGCTGAAACCGGCGCTTATAATCCATTTTTTGGCTGTTCTTGATCCAGTAGCCCAGGTACAAATGCGGCAAACCGAGCTCTGCTGCATGCAAGATGTGATCAAGGATCATGTATGTCCCGAGACTGCGGCGCTCATGCTCCGGATCGAAGAATGTATAGACCATGGAAAACCCGTCGCGCAGGACATCTGTCAACGAAACCGCGATCAATGGGGCATCTTCTTCAGGGCCAAGTCGGTATTCAAACATCAGAGTCTGGACCGGGCTATCATTCACCATCGCGCAAAACTCACGATAGCCCATATCCGACATTCCGCCGCCATCATGACGGTGGCGCAGGTATGACTTTAACAGTCGATAATACTCACGGCTGGCGCGGGCTTCGATAGGCCGCCTGACCAGATCTGCATTGGTTTTGAGAATGCGTTTTTGACTGCGGCTGGGCGAAAAATTGGCGATATCGACGCGTACAGATCGACAAGCATTGCAAGACGGGCAAGCCGGACGGTAGGCAACGCTTTGGCTGCGCCGAAATCCTGCACGGCTGAGTTG
>CAYGUD010000137.1:0-3336 GCA_964352865.1 uncultured Hyphomonas sp. | reverse complement strand
CGCATCCGGATTTTCCTGCGTCAGGTGGGTAAAACCTTTGCGCTCAATCTGGCCCGGTAGATACGGACATGGGCTCGCACCGGTTACGTAGAAGCGTAACCCGTGCCGGAGTCCCGGCAATTGAAAGAGCGACTCGTCTAGTTTCATATCCCGTATCTATGCACCTATAGGTCGAAGCGCCAAGGGGCGATGATAGTAAACGCCGCCCACATAATTATGACCAATGGGCCACCAAAACGTAAAAAATCCCCGAACTTGTAATGTCCGGGACCCATAACGAGCATATTGGTCTGATAAGCAATGGGTGTCGCGAAGGCACAGTTTGCCGCGTAAATTACCGCTAATAGGAACGGAAAAGGGTCGGCGCCGGTCTGTTCTGCGGCTGAAATTGCGATCGGCGTGAACAGAACCGCCGTGGCGGCATTACTGAGAATGTTGGTTAAAATCGCGACCGCCAGGAAGATTGCAGACAGCACGGCGAGTGTGCCATAGGGCGAGGCCAGAAGAACCACCAGTTCGGCGATGAGTTGCGCCGCCCCAGTGCTCTCAAGTGCGACTCCCATGGCCAGCGCCGCAGCGATGACCAGATAGATTCGCAGATCCAGTGAGCGTGCGGCCTGGCGATGATTGAGACATTGCAACAAGATCATTCCGGTCGCAGCAACGATTGACGCTAGGGTGATGGATGCGACCCCTGTCGCAGCGGCAATCACCATGCCCAGAGTGATCAAGCGTGCCACCTGGGCACGGGCAGTGGTTGGAAACTCGCTCTGTGACCATTCCAATAAAATGAGATCGCGGCTGGTGCGCAAATCCCGAAAAGCGCTGATCGGGCCGCACAAGAGGAGTGTGTCACCAGCTTCCAGACGGATTTGACCAAGCTTGGTGCGGATCATCCGGCTGCGTCGTTGAATGCCGAGTGTGACGGCGCGCGTCAGGCGGCGAAAGCCGAGCATTTCAACCGTCCGCCCGGCCATACGTGACCCGGGCGCGATAACTGCTTCCACCAGACCAAGCTGGTTCTCACCACTATCATCAGTTTCGGGGACGCCGCTTTGCCAGACATCCTGCAGCATCGCCGGTTTATCGGACAAAAGGTCTGTCAGAGCCTGCCGTGTGGCCGCCACAATTACCAGGTCGCCTGGCATCAGGCGGATCTCATCATAAGGCGGTAGTAATGCCCGTTCGCCGCGTTGGATCATCCGGACCGTCATGTCCGTCAGATCCGGAAACATTCCAGCGATGGCTTCTTTGCCATCCAGGAAATGCCCTGACGTTACTTCGAACTGCGCAACAAATTGTTTGCCGGACTTGACCATTGTTTCAGTCAATTCCTTACGATTGGGCAGCAACACGCGTGAGGCGACCAGCAAATAGAATATGCCGACACCGGCCAGCATCAGTCCAAACACGGACTGATCGAAGAAGCCAAGTTTGTTCGGCGTCAGGCGTTCATACGCGTCTGCCGCGAGCAGATTAGTAGACGTGCCGATCAAAGTCGTCATGCCAGCAAATATCGACACGAAACTCAGCGGCATCATCAGGCGTGAGGTCGATGCGCCCATACGCGCTGCGATTGCCGACATGATCGGCAGGAACATGATCACAACAGGAGTGTTATTGGTGAAAGCACTGGTTACAAAAACGGCAAAGAAGGCGCCGAACAATGTCAAAGCAGGGCGCCGGTCATATGACCGAACGAGCGCCTTGGTGGGGCCTTCCAATGCGCCGGTCTGAAACAATCCCTGACCGACCACGAGAAGCGCCATGATCGTGATCAAAGCCGGATTGGCAAAGCCAGATAGCAAGATTGTCAGCGAAATATCGCTGCCATCATAAGCGGTAGCGCCGGGCAGGCTGAACAATACGAGCAAACCGGCAATGACGCTGACCGAAACCAGCTCCATTGACCAACGGTCCAGCATGTAAAAAACAATGGTGACTACAACGGCCGCAAGGCTTGCCCACATCGGCCAGTGAGCCAGGATATCAGCGGACATTCGACCTCCCCGATGATTCTTACATCATATGGATAGTCTTAGGTGGTCTTCTGAGGGATGACCAGAACAATTGAAATTCTGCGATTAGCCGCGTCTTCAGGCGCGTTCTGTAATAGTGGCCGCGTATGTGCCCGGCCAGCGACCCCTTGAATACGGTGTTCAGCAACACCGGCTTCGATTAGCAGGCGACGCGCAGAATTCGCCCGGTCAGATGACAATTCCCAATTCGAATATCCCGCCGTGAGGCTAGGGTGCGAATCCGTGTGGCCTTCAATCATGACCTGCATCGGCAAGGCCGAAATTGCGCGACCTGCGAGGCGCGTCAACTGCTCTCCCGTCCTATTGAAACGACCATCGCCTGTCTCAAACAGCGGACGTTCGGCCATGTCCGACAAATCGATGCGAATGAAATCAGGTTCTGCAGTGATCGTCACACTCGATCCAAAAGCCGCAAGAGCCGGGTCATTGATCAGAGTTGCGGCGATTTCTGCCGCCGGGTCTGAGGTCGTATCGGTTGATTCGGGCGTCATTTGCGTCTCAGCACCAAACTGCTGAGCCAGGTTCTGGCGTTCGTCTTTCGAGACGCCATGTACGATCCACATGATCAGAAAAAATGCACACAAAGCGGTCAGGAAATCGGCATAAGCCAGTTTCCATGTGCCCAACTTGCGGGCGGACGCAGCGGGCATTCTGCCCTTATTGCGCCGGGATGAATAAGCGATTGCCATATTATTCCCTACAGGCCCTTCTGGCCTAGTCTCGCTGCATAGTGCATCACGGTGAATATCGGTTGAGAACTGGCGGTCAGATTTACGTGAAATTTCACAGATCTGCTGGATCAGCGAAAATGGAGATACTTTATGGCGCGAGTCGCGTTTTTAGGTCTGGGTGTGATGGGATACCCAATGGCTGGACATTTGACGAAATCAGGCCACGCCGTGTCGGTCTGGAACAGGACGTCCTCAAAGGCCAAGACATGGGCGGAAACTTATGAGGGTGAAGCAGCCAATACGCCTGCAGAAGCGATCGCCGGTGCAGAATTTGTATGCCTCTGTCTTGGCGATGATCCCGATGTGATCACCGTTTTTGATGAGATGGAATCGGCCATTCAAAGCGGAATGGTGATTGTCGATCATACAACAGCGAGCGCGGGCCTCGCACGTTCGCTGGCCGAACGCTGCGCGAAACGCGGCGCGCGCTTTATCGATGCACCGATATCTGGCGGACAGGCCGGCGCTGAAAATGGGCAACTTACGATTATGTGTGGCGGCGAGGCTGAGGCCTTCGCGCAAGCTGAACCGATCATGACGGCTTACGGCAAACGTATGACCCTGAT
>CAYGUD010000136.1:5028-6278 GCA_964352865.1 uncultured Hyphomonas sp. | reverse complement strand
CGGTAACACAGATGCCGCCATCAATGCTTATGCCATTCACGTTGCAGCAAATCCCAATCACAATCCGGGCTATGTCAACTATGGCATCCTGCTCGCCGAGACGGGGCAACACGAGGAGGCTATCCGCGTTTTTGAGCGCTCAGTCGATATCACCAGCAGTTCACGCAAAGGCAAATCGCTGTCGCTGCTCGGCCAATCGCAAATGGCTTTGAATGCTTATGAAGACGCGATCGACTCGTTCGACAAATCGATCCAGTTCCGTCCGGATAGTGGGCCGACATGGCGCCGTTTCGCGACGGCCAAGGCCCGCGCGGGAACCTACCAGACTGAAGAGATTGAAGCTGACTACCAGCGCGCCCTCGCCTTGGCGCCGGACAGCGCCGTAACGATGAAAGAATGGGCCGAATATAATTTCTCTTTTGGCCGCTTTGAAACGGCCCTGCCTATGTTCAGAGATGCCAGCACTGAGGCGTCCAAGGATTTCGATATTCTGTTTTCACGATCGGTGAACCTGATGGCATCGGAGCGCCCACGCGCCGCTCGGCAAATTATCCGGACGATGGAAAATGTCGGAATGTCGTCAGAGCAAGCGGTTCTGCTCAAGGCCCTGCAGGAAGCCAGCGGCGTCATTCGGCCGCCAACCCCCGAAACCCGCGACGAGACCTGTGCGGTTCGCCAGACGAGCGAGCGGCACGCTTATATGTGCCTGCTGTTACAGCTCGCGACAAATGAGATGGACGCCGCTATTCAAGTGGCCGAGACATTGCCGGAAACTTCGCTTTATACCCAGCCCGCAGCCTTCGCGCTTGCGCGTTATGAATACCGTCAGGGATCTGCAGCTACGGCGTCTGAGCGTCTTGATATTTTGCTGACAAAGAACCCGGAAAGCCCGCTTTTCTGGCTCTATAAGGCGCGCGCCCTCGCAATAGAAGGCGCTAATGAAGACGCCCTCGCTGCATTTCAGTCAGCGCTCGTCCTGAACCCGGAAAGCCGCAAGATCACGCTAGAACTCAGTGACCATCTGCTGACCATGGAAGACTATGAGAAAGCCGAGCAAGTCCTCGCGAGCTATTCCGAATTAAAGCCCAATGATGCGTCAATATTGACCGCTCTGGCGCGCGTCCATGAGACCTCTGGAAACCCGGAAAAAGCCGAAGAAACGCTGCTTCAGCTGACCGAGATGAGCGACGAGAATGATGCCGAGATCATTCAACAATTAGTCGCGGTGCAAGTCTCACTGGATAAATATG